>NZ_JBEXSH010000027.1:0-24935 GCF_040613555.1 Streptomyces sp. NPDC006265 | reverse complement strand
CGTAGGTCGTCTTTGCGCCGTCGGGGGCGGTGACCGTGGTGAGCTGGTCGAGCTTGTCGTAACCGTATGTGGTGGCGCGCTTGTCGGCGTCGGTGCGCTTGGTGACGTTGCCGGCTGCGTCGTACTCGGTTCTGGTCACGCCGCCGAGCGGGTCGGTGACGGTGATGAGGTTGCCGGCCGGGTCGTAGCTGTTGGTGGTGGTGTACTGGGCCGGGTCGGCGCCGGTTGCGTTGCCGCGGGGGTCGACGGTGGTGGCCTGGCGGCCGTCGCCGTCGTAGGTCCAGGTCTCCTTGTTCCCCAGCGGGGAGGTGCGGCTGAGCAGGTTGCCGTCGGCGTCGTGGGCGTACGTGGTGGTCTTGCCGAGTTGGTTGGTGGTGCTGGTGAGTCGGTTGTTCTTGTCGTACACCGAGGAGGCGGTCTTGCCGAGGGCGTCGGTGACCTTGGTGACGTTGTCGACGGCGTCGTAGGCGTAGGTGGTCGTTTGGCCCAGCGGGTCGGTGATCTTGACGGGCCGGTTCACGGCGTCGTACTCGGTGCTGACGGCAGCGCCGCTGGGGTCGGTGACCTTGGTGCGGTTGCCTGCGGCGTCGTAGGTGTAGCTCGTGGTGTAGGCGGCCGGGTCGGCGCCGGTGACGTTGCCTCGGGCGGAGACTGTGCTCAGCAGTCGGCCGAGCTTGTCGTAGGTGTGGGTCGTCTTGTTGCCCAGCGGGTCTGTCTCGGAGGTGAGGCGGCCGCCGGAGTCGTAACCACGGGTGACGGACTTGCCCGCCGCGTCGGTGGTCTTGGTCAGGTTCCCGGCGTCGTCGTACTCGTAGCGGGTGGTGTTGCCGGCCGGGTCCTTGGCCGAGGTCAGCTGTTCGGCGCCGTTGTAGCCGTAGCTGGTGGTGCGGCCCAGGGGGTCGGTGGCGGTGCTGAGCAGACCGCGGCCGTCGTAGGTGTACTTCGTGGTGTAGGCGGCCTGGTCGGCGCCGGATGCGTTCCCGCGAGGGTCGGTCTTGGAGGTGATGCGGCCGGCGTCGTCGTAGGTGAAGGTGGTCTTCTCGCCGAGCGGGGTGGTGACCGAGGTGCGGTTGCCCTTCGCGTCGTACCCGTACGTCGTCGTCTTGCCGCGCGGGGTGGTCACGGTCGCCAGGGCGCCGACCGCGGTGTACGTGTACGTCGTCTTGCCGCTGAGCGGATCGGTGCTGGAGGTCAGCTTGTTGGACGCGTTGTAGGTGTACGTCGTCTTGTTGCCGCGGCCGTCCGTGTGGCTGAGGATGTTGCCGGCGCTGTCGTAGGTCCAGCTCTCCTTGTAGCCGAGGGACGCTGGCGCGCTGCGGGTGAGCATGCGTCCGGCGCTGTCGTACGTCATCGACGTGGTGTTGCCGCGCTGATCGGTGATCCCGACCGGGCGCAGGTAGCGGTCGTAGGTGTAGGAGACCTTCTTGCCGTAGGGATCGATGCTCTCCATCAGCACGTTGGCGGCGTAGATGTCGGTCCACACTCCGCCGTCCGGGGCTGTCATGTGGGACTCTTCGCCGCCGCTGTCCCAGGTGAAGGACGTGGTCTTGCCCTTCTGGTCCGTCTGGGACTTGATCCTGCCGTTGGTCTCATAGGTGTTGGAGACCTTGCCACCCGCCGGATCGGTGAGGGAGGACAGCCGCTTGTCGGCGTTGTAGCCGTAAGAGGAGACCTTGCCCGCCGGATCGGTGACCGAGGTCAGCAGGCCATCCGTGTAGGCGTAGGAGACCGACGTGGCATCGGGGAGGCTGACCTTGGTGACCCGGCCGTCGGCGTTCACAGTGAAGCCGGTGGTGCGGCCGGCGGCGTCCTTGACCGAGGACAGCTTGCCGGACGTGTACGTCAGTGTCAGGCCCTGCCCGCCGCCGTCGACGACCGACGTGAGCTGACCGGTGCTGCTGAAGGTGCGCTTGGTGTGGTCAGGGGTGGTGACGGTGTAGGTGCTGCTGCCCTTGACCAGCTTCGCGGCCGAACCCGCCGGCGCGGTGTACGTGCCGTCGCTCTTCTGCGTGAAGACGAACTTCGCCCCGTCGTCGGCCTGATAGGTGACCTTGCCGGAGGCCACCGTCAGTTTCACATCGAAGGGCGTGGCCCAGCCGCGCCCCAGCAGACCGGTCGCCGTGGAGTCGGAGCGGTACGTGCGCTCAAGGGTCACCTGCTTGCCGACGCCGACGAGTTGGGCGTCAGTGAGCTGCTCGAAGAACATGCCCGTGGCCGTGTTGACCGGGTCGGCGCGGTGAGCCTGCGCGTAGCAGGAGCAGATGCCGGCCTGGGCGCCGGGGATGTCCGGGGTGTAGAACGCCTCGATCAGCGGAGAGGTGGTGCCGTTCGGACTGTAGGTGCCGTCCGAACCCATGAGGTAGACGTGGGCGTAGTACTTCTTGCCGTCCTCAAGGTGTCCGCCCGGCGCGCTCGAACTCCACCAGAAGCATTCGTCGCCCGCATGAGACCCGCCGTTGTTCGGCCACCAGCCATAACACCAGGCTCCACTGTCCAGGTGCCCCTTTCCCTCCGGATCGTAGGTGGCCTTGTCGATCTCCTCGGCCTTGACGACCGTTCCCGCCTCGTTCCGGAGAAGCAGCAACAACCTCGAATAGGACGAACCGGTGCCGGAGGAGAACTTCACGTGCCCGCCGATCGAGAGGGTCCCCGGCCACACCCCAGACGAGCCCGACACCCACGCCGGATCAGCAGTTGCCGCCGCCGCGAGGGGCCGGCGCGTCGGGCTCCCCTCAGCGAGGAAGCGGCGCTCGACGGCGCCCTTGGCGGGCCGAGGATGGGGTTTGCTCACCGGCTTCCTGGCGGGTGAGTCCCGGTAGCGGCGCATCGGCGACACCTCGTCCCGGGACTGCTTCACCTGCTTGCGCCGCTCCGCCAACGTCATGGCCTGGGGCGGCTTCGGCAGGTCCACCGCCGTCTGAGCCTTGGGCTGTTGAACGGCCAGGGTGGAAGCAGGTTGCTCGGGCAGAGCCCAAGCCGGTACGACACCGGTTGTGGCCATCATTGCCAGAACCAGCAGGGCTATGACTGATCTTCGTGATCTCTTCCGCACTGTGCATCCCTTGAGTGACGGCTGTGAACGAAGTGCAGGGATGATCCTTGATCAGGAGGCGTGGGAAATAACTGCAGCTTGCAACTATGGCTGGATTTGCAACCCTGGCCCCGACCGATCTGGTGCAGAGTCCCTGGCTGGATTCGTGTCCGGTAAGGACTCTCTTCCAAATATGGCTGGAACATGCCAACCAGGTTGCTTTTCGTACGCGAACGCGAAGTTGAGCGACAGTGTCCGCAAGGTGGATGCCGGGGAGGGTCGGACGGTGCGGATCAGTACAGCCGTCACCGGCGGGGCCGGTGACGGCCGACTCTGCCCGAGGCCCTCATCCCCACGCCTTGTAGAGGCACCTAGTCGGGAGAAGTATCAGAGCCTGGCGACTCATCCGCTCACGCAAACGGCCCGGGACGAGCCGTCCGAGGCCGAACAGAAAGCCTCCGTGGGGTAGAAACCCCAGGTCAGCGGCTAAACGCGTTGTGCCCCCGGCAGGATTCGAACCTGCGACACCGCCTTAGGAGTTTTCTCTGATCAAGGTCGTGACCTGGGGAAACTCCGCCATGACCGCGTTTGACCGGGAGAAACATGTCTCGGTGGTTCTTGCCTGTTCCCAGCATTTCCCGGCCTCATGTGTGCTGAATCCGTTCCCAGCCGACTGCAGGGGGGCGACCTCGTGCCACAGGTCGCGGGCGGGCACGGCGTGGCCAGGGGGAGGCACAAGACGCGGAGGAGTACGCGCCCGTGTGGTGGATCATCACCCCGTTCACGGGGCCCCAGTTGCTGTGCTGGTCGCGGTTGTGGGTGCGCCAGGATCCGTGTTCGAGAACGCCAAGTCGTGCGCTCTTGAGAACGGACAGGAACTGGTCCGCGGAAGAGGGATGGCCCCCTTCGCTTCACGTTCACCTGGTGCGTCAGGGGCGGTCGGCCGTGCCCCGGGGCGCCGGACCGGTCCCTCGAGGACGAAGTGCACTTCGCTGCCGACGGAGGGCCGTCCTGACAGCGGCCGGAGTCTAACGGCTCCCTGCGGCTTACCCACGTCGTCGGATCTGCTGCCAGGAGGGCCAAAAACAGGAGATGGCAGGACGAAGGTCCACAAGGCCGAGTACGTTCGACTCGGCCCGCTGGCTGCCGGACGGCATCGGGGTTACGCCGGCCGTCTCTCGCCCTCGCGACAGGAGTCGTTGCCCCATGACCTACCGGTTCAACCCGCCGCCCACCTGGCCCGCCCCGCCGGAGGGGTGGAGCCCGCCACCGGGCTGGGAACCGGATCCCGCATGGCCCACACCCCCAGGCTGGCAGATCTGGATCCCGGAAGGGGCCCCGCCGCAGCCGAGCGCACCCGTTCCTCAGCAGTCCCCCCACAGTCCCCAGGCGACGGTCCCGGCCACAGGTGGGGGTCTGTTCGGCCGGCGCCGTAAGCAAGCGGAGTCCGAGGCGGCGCGTCTGGCGGGCGAGCTGGCGCTGATGGAAACACAGGTACGCGGACTACAGGAAGACAACCGTCACCTGACGGAGCAATTGAGTCGTCTCATCGGAGCCGACAGCGCTCAGATAGCCGCCGAGCAGCAGCGACTGCGCCGCGCGCACGAGGAGAAGCTCCAAGAGATCGGACGGATCGACGCTCTCCTCGACGAGAAGATAGAGCACGCCGCCGAGAGCGCCGCGCAGTCCCTGGTCGACGTGCGCCGCCAAGCCGACGACATGGCTCGCCAGACGGCGGAGGCCGAACAGCGCCTCACGGCCGCGCGCCGGGATCTGGTGCTCACCGATGAGACGCGGATGCTGCAAGAGGCCGGCATTTACGAGTACCGCCATCCGCTCGCCGACGCGCTCGCCTACAAGGACCAGCTCGACAGTCTCAAGGCCCGCTACAAGCAGTTGGCGAAAGACGACCGGGCAGTGCTCGGCAACCAGTACTGGATGGTGGACGGCTCAGCTGCCAAGGGCCGCAAGATGGTCCGTGACTTCTCCAAGCTGATGCTGCGCGCGTACAACGCCGAGGCGGACAACGCAGTGCGCGGCATGAAGCCGCACCGGCTCGACTCGCTGATCGACCGGCTCGGCAAGACGCGGGAGTCGATCGCCCGGCTCGGCGCCACCATGCAGATCCGCATCGGCGATGACTACCACCAGCTGCGGGTCCAGGAGTTGGAACTGACGGCGGACTACCTGGTGAGGAAGGAGACCGAGCGGGAGGAGCAGCGAGAGCTACGAGCCCAGCAGCGCGAGGAGGAGCGCCTGCAGCGCGAGATCGAGCGCGAGCGGCAGCGGCTGGAGAAGGAACGCAGCCACTACGAGGGCGCCCTGCGCCGCCTGCGCTCCGGCACCGGCGATGAGGCCGCCATCGCCGAACTCGAAGGAAAACTCGCCGAGTTGGGCGCCGAACTGGAGACGGTCGAGGCCCGCGAGGCCAACATCCGGGCCGGATACGTCTACGTCATCTCCAACGTCGGAGCGTTCGGCGAACGCATGGTCAAGATCGGTATGACCCGGCGCCTCGATCCCATGGACCGCGTCATCGAACTCGGGGACGCGTCCGTCCCCTTCCGCTTCGACGTACACGCCCTGATCTTCAGTGAGGACGCCGTCGGCCTGGAACGCCGCCTGCACCAGGAGTTCGAGTCCCGCCGCGTCAACCGGGTAAACCTACGCCGGGAGTTCTTCTACGTCACACCGGCAGACGTACGCGCCGCCCTGCAGCGGCTCGCCGGACAGCACCTCCTGGAGTTCCAGGACACGCCCGAGGCTCCTGAATGGAGGGCCAGCCAGACCGCTGCCGGGCGGTGACACGCTCGACTCAGTCAACCTCGTCGGGTGTGTCCAGACGGCAGGCGGCGCCATCCAGACTGATCCAGGTGACCTTGGAGGTACTTCCCGCCGTGAGGTGAGCGGTCACTTCTCCGGTTGGGGTGATCGCGAGCCACACGGACACCTACACCTCGCTGATGCCCCAGTTCGAGCAGGAGGCCGCCGACGCCCTCGTGGGCCCGTAACCAGGACGTCGCCTAGCGTTACGTCCCCGCACGCACGAAAACAGCCCCCTCGGAGATCACTCCGAGGGGGCTCTTCGAAGCTCCGTGCCTGGTCAGGCACCTGTGCCCCCGGCAGGATCGAACCTGCGACACCCGCTTTAGGAGCTCTGGCCGCCACTTCCGGGCACGGGCGTGGCCGGCGCGCACGAGCTAGCAGAGTGTCGGACTGTTCCATCGGGTACGGCGATGTGCATGCACGTTGCCGTCAACCGGTGCCGTCAGACGTCGAAGAAGTGGTTATGCGACGGCGCCACCTCGGAGTTTTGTTCGTGGAGTCGCTCTGACCAGCAGAAAAGCCGTTGTTGTCTGTCGTTGCCGACCACCCAGGGACGGCCCAGGGACGGCCCCGGCGGCCGAACATAACAGCGGCCCCATTCAGAAGAGATCGTCAGGTCCCCGATAGTGCAGCTCGATGCCAAGTCCGTCACTGACCCTTCGCGCGTGAAGTATTCCTTCCATGGACAAGTTGAGCAAAACATTGGCGTGTCCGACAAAATCAAAACCTGGCGACCAGAGTCTTACCTCGTTACGGTGTGCGGTTGCACGAAGCCATGCACGCTTTGATGGCGGTGGGCCGGACCAACTGACTTCATCAATCCGCTCGACTCTTTTTCTCCATGCCCGATATCGGGTCCGCGATACATTCTCTACAAAGCGCAGCCACGCTTCGCGTGACTCTGCGGTCGGCCAGTTCGGTGAACGGGCAATTTCAGGATCCAGTCGAGCAATCCATGCCCACATTGCTGGAACTGAGGCGAACGTCGCACCGGTCTCCTCAATGGCAGCTATTGCGGCGACTCGGTGGTCGAAGCCGGCACGAATCAGGATTGATGCTGGTTGTAGAAAAGTACCAGTCTCGATCGCGGTTAGCACTGATCCTTCGAGCGCGGCAGCAGTGGGGTTACCTTGCGCGTCCTCATACACACGAGCCGCCTCAGCGCCCCACACCAGTCGATAGATCAGGTCCGATTCGATGAAATGGGCGATGGCGATGCGGTCATCAGGATCGGGCCCATCGACGTCTCCTAGGGGCAGGCCATTCACCCACTGTCCGAGAACCTCTCGCCAGTTCCTGATCTTCGTCTCGGGCTGGAACGTATGCAAGGAGAAGAGCGTTTCCGCGATCTGCTCAATCCGAGTTGTCGCGGTTTCGTGATCTCCGCCAGCTATAGCGGCCTCGGCCTGGGCGATCAATTCAACGACGTCCCCTGCAACCTGGGCAAGTTCTCGTCCCGCGTCTACGCCGAGCCCTGCAAGGTACCATCCACGACGCTGCGTTCGTGTGCTTGTGGCCCAGATGAACTGGGTCCGGTTGGCGACTACCTCACGCAAAGCCGCAGCGGGCCCCTCGCCGAAGCGCTGGATTTGCCGGTCCCACAGGGAATTCCTGAGGGTATCTACGATCCGCTGCGTGATCTGGTCAGGATGGGAGTCGTCCTCCCCGAGGACGCTCAAGATTCCTGTGTCGAGCAGCGCGAGGTTTGACCGCCAGGATTGTTCTGCCGCCTCTTGGGCCTCCGGCGTCTCGCCGGCAATAACCGGGAATGCCCATTCTGGGCCTCCAGTGAGATAAGCGAGGAATTGCGACAGTTGACTAGAATCGATATGTTCAATGATGCGTCGGATTAGTGCACGACTCACCTCGATCAGTCCGGACCGCAAGGTCTTGCCGGTCTCGCCGCTGGTGAGTTCCCTCCAATCACGTCGTTTGGAGTCCTTGGGGTCGAAGATGGGACAGAGCACAAGCCCTTCGCTGTCGACGAAGGCGCGGCCAGCTCGTCCGATGACATTTGAGAACTCGGCGCCGGTAAGAAGGTTCCCACTGCGGCGAAGTCCGTGGAAAAGCACAACGGATGCCGATAGGTTCAAGCCTTGGGCGAGGGTCGGTGAGGCCACCGTGACCCTGACGACGCCCTCGTGAAGCAAACGCTCAACTTCACGGCGGAAAGGTGCGGGGAGTGCGCCGTGGTGGATAGCCACTCCCAATTTGAGGCACTCCAAGATGGGGTGATTTTCGCCGAACCATTCGGCACCAATCGAGAGAACGCTCGCCAGGTCGACCTGAGGGGGGAGGACGGAGTCGATGAGACCTTGTTTTCGAAGTTTGACGATCTCGCGCGCATAAGGCTCAACTGAGTTCCGTTGCGGACAGAAGATCAGCACGGTTTGACCTTCTTCAACGAGTCGCCACGAGGCCGCGATGACGAGTTCCCGCTGATCAGCGGGAAATGACTTCCTCCGAGGGCGATTCGGCGCTTTTGCTTCGAGATATTTGGGGATAAATGGTCGGTCACCTCCCAATGTGATCGACAAGCGAGCGTGGTCTCGACGCCATTCCACTAAGCCAAACCGTTGCTGCGTGGGGCGCCATTCCTCGCGGTGGAGCCCACGCGGATTGTCGTCGGTTATCCAGGAAACGAAGTCATTGAGGTCATCGCCTGAAGGGAAGACAGCCGAGAGACATACGATCCTGCGCGTGTTCGCGTCGGAGCGGCGCAAAAGACGCTGGATCTGCGCTTCGTACCGAACTTCACGCTCGGACGGCCCGATCATGTGTCCTTCGTCGAGGACTACCAGGCCAACGTCATCGAGAAGGCTTGGGTCCGATCTAAGAGCAAAGTCAAGTTTTTCCGGGGTTGCTACGACGATGCGACTCTCACGGAGGGCATGCTCATCGAACTCACTTACCCCCATGCTTCCGTAGAGGGATGAGACATTTATCCCGAGAGGCATAAAGGTACTCGCCAACACGTGTTCGGTTTGGGCAGACAGTGCCCGCAGCGGAGCCACGTAGATGGCACGCTGCTCTTGAGCTAGGCAGGACAAAATGCAAAGCTCTGCGATCCGAGTCTTGCCCGCACTGGTAGGGAGAGCAACAACAAGGTCGTCGTTCCCCTCGAAAATGCGATCGACAACGTGTAGTTGCGATGGCCAGAGGTCGATCTCGGAGCGCCCGCGGGCAAAGAGGGTGGCTACGAAAGTTCGTCGCAGATAACGCCACCGGGCTTTGCGTAGATCATCAGGAATTCGAACGTTCGCAATCCCTACCGGTGGTGGTTGGTCAGGGATGTTGGCACCAATACTGGTGTGCGCAAGGTCATCGAGCAATCGCCGTGTGAGGCGATGGACCCACCACGGTCCCGGAGCGCTTATATCATGTGACGCACGCTCGCCTGTCTGTAGGTCATCGAGCGCCGTCGCCATTAGTTCCGACTGAGCGTGGGCCAAAGCGAATAGAGCAGCGGAGACAGCCGACAGGTAGTTCTCGCTGAGCAATAATTCAATAGGGCCACGGTCGATTGTTAGATTCCCAGCCTCCTCATGAGTAGTAGGATATTCTCGACTGGAGCCAAGGAAGGCTGCCAATAGGGCGTCGTCCGTCACGTCGGGCGAAGTCCTTAAACGTCGAGTCCGTTCCTCGATATCATCGAGGGAGCGCATAATCAAGTCTGCCAGCGTCTGCTCCATCGGCGTCAGCCGGCCTGACAGCACACTTCCTTGGACGAGTGAGTAGGCGCGTGCAGCATATCCAGCCAGGTGACTTGCTGCGCCGGCGATCAAACGGTGGAAAGATGTATCGCTACTCTCCGATACATTCCTGGTTGCCGCCTCAAGCGCGTACGAGGCATGAATAAGGCCTTCGCGAGCGAGACTTGCGTAACTGCCGACCGTTTCCTGATCTGCCTCGTCCGGGTCAACAGGTTCAGCGATTCGCAGGCTCGTGGAGATCAGGGAGTACGCGTACCCGAGAAGGTCGTTGTCCAGGGAGCTATCGAACAACGGCGCTCCGTCGGGCAGTGTTCCACCGCGACGGATCATAGACTGGGCCTGCCCTCTGGCGACGAGTCGACCTCGGAACCGCGGTTCTACGGCGCTGGTCAAGGCTTGGTACAAGGATTGATGGTCACGCACGATCCGCAATCACCCTCTCGTAGACCGCACGGACAAAATCTTGGTGCGCTTGCACCTGAAGAATCACTGCCCGTTGCGCTATATCACCCTCGTATGCGGTCAGATCAGTGTTGACATGGCTGGTCGGATTGTTCCCCGCAAAAAGGAACATCAGGTGCGTAACGATTTTAGGTCGAATTCCATCTTCGAGCTGCAGTGTGAGGATTTTCTCCCCCAATTCATCATCGACCGTTCCCAGCAAACGCTCTGCGAACTGGGTCAATGAATGTGGGGATGGAAGCCCGTCGGATCGCTGCAAACCATCGCGGGCTTCTTCCACCGTGGCAGATCGCGCTTGAGCTCGGCTTTTCGCTTCACCCTTGATTAGGTGAACCTTCGACGAAGAGTCCAGTTTGGCAGCGAGCACGTCATCACCGCGCATTGCCCACTCCTGGTGGTCCCGCTGAATCAACCGGCTAGGGCCGATGACATACCCGCAGTCTTCCTCCAGAAATGCGGCAGCAAGTATCTCGCCAAGATCACCTGATCTTGCGCTTTGCTTGGTTGGAAGCTTGTTCTGCAGAAACTTGGCTACCTGGCCCTTGCCGAATCGTTCCGCAATGCGTGTCAGCGATTTACTTTCGGCGTAGCGACTAGGAAGGTAGGCTGCAAGCAACGTAATGCCAACCTCATCCGTAGCCGACGTAAGAACGTCGATTGCATGAGATTCGACATACGTCACCTTAGCGGGTTTGCACCACTTCTTGTAGCTCGTCACCTCATTGCCCCCCGCAATAGGTCACCGTTTCCATGCAGCCGATGTGCCGTCCACCCCGAGGACCGGCCGTACCGCTCTCCGCAATCCGGCATGGTCGATCCTCGCGATCGCGAGCGCAGTGGGTCAAGCACGCTTCCGCTCTGCGGGGTTTGTCACCAGTCGGCTTGTAAACCCGGCATCGCGCAGACGTTCGTACGCTGCGGCCACGTCATCAGGAACGTGCTGTTCGAGCATGAATCCTTGCTGTGGGTAGATCATGAGCCGCTGTTGCGCGCCCGTCAACATGTCAACTACGAGGCGTGCATCGCCGATCGAGTCGATGTAGTCGACCAGGGGCATGGGGCTGGACGTGCTGACCCAATCGACTTGGGGCCAAAGCTTGTGTACGGTCGTGTAGGCCCGTCGTTCTTCGTACGGCTTGCTGACCAGCAGGACGCACGAGACGGCGGCCCGCCCGCTCTTCGAGCAGGGCGCGAGAGAAGCGGATGTTCTCTCCTGTGTTCCGGGCCCGCGGCTCAACGAGGATGGCATCGCCCGGCACCCCCAGTTCCATCGCCCGCTCGCGATAGTGCTCAGCCTCGCCACGTGGCATACGGTCAGGCGTGCAGACAACGTGCATGTTCTCCAGCAAGCCGGTCGGGTTGTGTGGGCCGGGGAGGAAGGGATCGCCACGGACGCGGTGATCTTCTCGTAGTAGTCGGCAAGGAGACCCGGGACGCAGTCGCCGTGTGTCTGCAAAGGCGCAAACAGTTTGCCGTGGATGCCGAGGGTCACACCCCCCTTGGGGATGCAGAAGTCCTGACCGACACCGATGAGAGCGCCCGCAAACTCAGTGCCTTCCACGCGGCTGAGCTTGCCGATGAACTGCACATCTCCTTGCCCAACGCGAACATCGGCTCAAGCGTCTCCTCGAAGCGGGAGCGCTCCGGCGTGAACGTTCCGCGGGCCCTGACCGAGGCGGCAAGGAATTCATCTACAGCGTGCCTGCCTTCAGAGGAGTAACTGGGCCTTCGCCCCACTCGTGCAGGCTAGTGCTGTGCCGGTACGCCGAGCTCGTCCAGGAGTGGGCGCTGTTGATCTCCAAGCCGTAGGTGGACGCCGTTCGTGCGGGACCGGCCGCCAGCTGTGGCCCCAGACCCTTACGAGTGCCTCCTGAGCGCTGGTTTCGACAGTCGCCTTATCTAATCCTGAGATCCATGAAGTTCAGGCGAAGGCGAGAGAACGGAACTCATTGCGGACGCGGGTGAGTGGTTCGCGGTCCCGGCTGTAGTAGAGCTTGTTGGTGAGCAGAGCTGCCCAGCGGTCCTTCCTGGGGGAGAGCCACATGCCGGTGCCTGTGAAGCCGTAGTGCACCCAGACGTCGTCGGCTTCCGACGTCGTGCCTGGTGCGGGGTGCCAGAACAGGCCCCGGGGTGGGTTCAGTTCACCAGTGTGGATCTGGACGGATTCCTTGATCCAGTCGGCGCCGAATCCGGGTGAAGCGTTCAGTCGGTTCGGATTGAGGAGATAGCGCAGGAACGCGGCGAGGTCTTCGAGGACGGAGAAGGCCCCCGCGATGCCGCATACCCCGTCGAGCAGACGGGCGGAGAAGCCGTGGGCGGTTCCCTTGAGATAGGTTCCTGTGCCGTCGTCGAGTTCGGTCGGTGCACAGCGGGCGGCCACATCGGGGCTCAACGGCCCGAAGCAGGTCTGTGCCATGTCCAGCGGGCGCCAGACGCGTTCGGCTGCGAGCGCGTCGAGCCGCTGACCGGAGAGGTGCTCGGCGAGGTAGCCGAGGATGAGGGCGGCGCGGTCGGTGTATACGGCCTCGCCAGGCGGCCGGTGAAGGGCTTCACGGAGGACGCCGTCGCGGACGTCCTGCTGGTCGGTGCCGTACAGGTTCTTGAGGTTGGCCCGGAGCGGGAGGCCGGCGGTGTGGGTGAGCAGGCGGCGTGCTGTCACCTGCGCCAGTGGATGTCCGCTCACTTCCGACCACAAGTCGCCCAGTGGCGCGTCGAGTTGGAGCTTGCCGTCCTCGACGAGACAACCGATGGATGACCACACAGCGAGGATCTTGGTCAGGCTGGCGACGTCGAAGACGGTGTCGCTCCGCATCGGCTCGTCGGGCCGCTCGGGATCCAGGACGCCTGTGCTGCCGCTGGCCTGGGTTCCTCGGCTGTCACCGACGGCCCACACGGCTCCCGGGTAGATCTTGTTGTGTGCACCGTCGTGGAGGAGTCGGTGGATGCGGTCGGTGTCGAGGTCGAGCGCCATGGTCTCCCGATCGATCGTGGGCCGTGAGATGTCCCGGTGGTCAGCGTAGTTAGGCGGCCGGTACGGAACCGGCTGCGGCACGAACAGATCAGATGAGCTGTTTGCCGAGGTCGGCCAGGGCAGCAGCGGTGGCCGAGAGGGGATAGCGAGCGGCGTTGGCGCGGCCCGCAACTTGGAGGGCCGCCAGTAGGCCGGGTGTGCAGCGGAGCCGGTTGAGGTCTTGGACGACGGTGGCTGGGTTGGTGAACTCGGTTGCCAGGCCGGTTGCGGCGAGCGTGTCGCTCAGCCCTGGAACGGGTTGGTAGACGACCGGTAGTCCGCAGGCTTGGGCTTCGAGAGCGACCAGGCCCATGGCTTCGAGGGTGGTCGAGGGCATGACGAGGACGTCGTGGTCGGCGAAGGCTCTCCACAGCTGTGGACGGCTGAGCCAGCCGAGATAGCGGACGTGGACCTTGAGCTGGCGCAGGAGTGGGGTCAGACCGTGGAACTGGTGACGAGGCGCTGCGATGCTCAGTTCAACGGCTTGGGCTACGGACATTGCGCGTAGGAGTGCCTCGATGCCCTTCTCGGTGGTGAGGCGTCCTGCGTAGAGCAGCCGGAGGTGCCCGGTCGGTCGGCGGGCCGGGCGCGGTGGTGGTGTGGCGAGCAAGTGGTCGGGGATGCCCCAGGGAACCTTTGCGATCTTCCTGCGCTGCGTGGTGGGTGCGAGCTGAAGGAGAAGATCCGCCATGGCGCCGGTCGGGACGACGATGGCGTCCGCGAGACGCGCGGTCTCCTGCAGGACACGCAGCTGGTCACGGTGGGCTTCGGCGAACAGCAGGTCGGTGCCGTGGACGAGCGCGATGCGAGGGTGTGCGGGTAGGGCGCGTATCAGAGCTGGAGTTCCGCCGAAGGTGAGGTGTTGGAGGTGGAGGACGTCGACGCTGGACGGGTCGATGCGCTGCGCCAGGGCCCGGCGCAACGCGGCCACGTACGCCGTGAATGGAGGCCCGGAGAGGCATTTGCCAGGTACGGCTACCAGCTCCAGCTCCGCAGGTACGTGGGGCGGAGGCGCCTGCGGGGCGAGCATGAAGGCGCTGGCCGAGATCGGTGGGTTCTTGCCGGTGTAGAGGTCGAGGAAGAGCTCGACACTGCCGCCGGCGCTGCCGAAGGGCAGGTCGAGGACGGTCGCTACCTGTGGACTCACGTGGCACCTCCGGCGAGCTCCTCGTAGAGGCGCGAGATGTCGATGCCTGCGGTCGCGGTGTACTTGAGGCCGTGCTGTTGGTAGCTGGCCGGGGTGCCGAGGCTGTGGAGGAAGACGAGCTTGCCGAAGGTCATCCGTGGATAGACACGGACCGGTCTGGCGGCGCGGATCTCCAGGGTCCAGCGGATGGCGTGGCCTTGATGCCCGAGCGGGGCGGAGACATGGACCCAGATGCCAAGTGTGCCGATGGTGCGGTCGCCGTTGAGGAATTGGGCGTATGTCTCCGATCCGGTCATCTCGTGGGTGATGCCGAGGTAGAGCACGCCGGGGTGCAGGACATATCCGGAGTCCGGGATGGCGGTCTCGGCGTACGGAGTCGGAGAGGCCGCGTCCAGATCGGCGTCGCAGATGCGCAGGGTGTCGCCGAGGCGCCAGTCGTAGGCGTTGGGGGAGAGGCGGGCCGGATCGTACGGTTCGATCACGATCTCACCCGTGGCTTGAGCGGCGGCGATCGCGAGTCCGGTGAGGATCACGAGGCCACCGCCCGGAGCTTGGTCACGTCGCGCCAGTAGGCGGAGGGCTGCGGGCCGGTCGCAGCCTGGTACTTGCCTGCGTATGGCGAGATGGGGCCGGCGGAGGCGAAGAACATGATCTGTCCGATCCGCATGCCCGAATAGACGCGGAGGGGGCGGATCGGTGTGAGCATCAGGGTCCATTGGCCGTGGAAGCCGATGTCCCCGATGGGGGCGGTGATCTCCACGAAGAGGCCGAGCCGTCCGACGGAAGACCGACCGAACAGCAGTGGGACGAAGACGTCGGAGCCAACCTCTTCGAGGGTGTGGCCGAGGTAGAGCTCGCCGGGTTGGAGGACGTACCCGTCCGGTCCGATCGTGCACTCGGTGGTGGCGTTCGGCTGGTGGGCGTCCAGGACGTCGGCGGTGTAGGTGAGCAGGATCGGGCCGAGGCGGACGTTGTAGCTGTTGGGGTTGACCTGGTCGGTGGCGAAGGGAGTGATCCGCAGGCGGCCATCGTGGGCGGCGGCGGTGATTTCGGGGCCGGTGAGGATCATCGCGTGCCTCCGTCGGCGGGCGCAGTGAGGACGTGCTTGAGGGCCTGGCTGAGGAGCAGCCCCGCTGCGTGTGAGCGGCCGGCCAGGTAGTTGTCTGCGAGGTAGTCGGTGGTCAGCACCGTGGTGATGCCGTCCGGCAACGGGTCCGGCGACGTGACGAGAGGACCGGCCTGTTCCGTGAGGGAGGTCAACAGGCCGTGAACATCCTGACGGAGGTGTTCTGGGATCCGAGCGTGGACGAGTTGGTTGTCGAAGGGCTCGATAGCGAGCAGATCGCCCAGCGTGAGGATGTCGCCGAGCGGGACAGGCCGCAGCGCGGTGTGGTTGAGGATGACTGCGTCGACGCCGAGTCCGCTCCGCAGACGCGTGGCCACGTCGAGGAGCAGGCCGCGGCGAGCGGGTGTCTGGTGGCTATACACCCGAGCGACGGGCCCGAGGCCGCTTGCCAACTCCTTCCCGACTCTCCCGATCTCCTTGATCGCCTCTGACAGTTCGGCTGGAACAGCGGCTGGTTTCCGGTCCGGGAAGCGAGCGGTGCCGGCGCCCCAGCCCGGCCCGATCGGCGTGGCAACCGCGTACCCGTCGGCGAGTTCCCGTCCTTTGACGATGAGCGTGTCGCCCACCCGAGCCGGGCCGGATTGATCGCTGTGGCAGTGCCCGGCGAAGATCACGTCTAGAAACGGGCATGCAGCCGCCAGCTTGAGGTCCTCGTCGAACCCGGAGTGGCTGAGCAGGATCCAGCTGTCCACCTCATGGTGGTGGGCGAGCATCAGGTCGCGCAGCGCCTGGACAGGATCGGTGACGCGGTGTTCGGCGCGCTGGCCGACAGGAATCGAGTGGAAAGCCTGCCGACCGATCACCGCGGTGACGCCGACGCGTCGGCCGTCGATCTCGACGACCCGCACGCGGCGGAAGAGCGTGTCGCCTGTGTCGGCATGGACGGTGTTGGCACAGACGGTGAGGCAGTGGAGGTCGGGTTCGAAGTGGTGCGGCCACCCGTGGTTGCCAGGCGCCAGGACGTCGTACAGCTTGAGCAGGATCTTGCGCTCGATGGCGCCGTGAGCGAGGCGGTAGTAGCCCGAGCCTTCGAAGAAGTCGCCGCAGTCCACGACGAGCGAGTCGGGCGGAGAACGTGGAGGTGGGTCAGGAACGGGGCGGCGTGGTCGAGGGCGGAGTGGACGTCGGTGGTGGCCACGATCTGGTGCAGGTTGCGGGTGGCGGTCATGGGGTGACCTCGCAGATGTCGGCACCCAGCGCCCGGAGCTTGCCGGGGAGGTCGGCGTGACCACGGCGGAGTTGGTCGAGGCCGCCGACGGTGGTGACGCCTTGTGCGGTGAGGCCGGCGACCATGAGGGCGGAGCCGGTGCGGATGTCGGTTGCCTCCACGCCCGCGCCGGTCAGCCGCTGGGGGCCGGTCAGACGGCATTCGGTGGGGGAGATCTCCTCGATGCCGGCTCCGAGGCGGGCCAGTTGGGGCAGCAGGTTGCCGTGGCGGCCGGGATTGATCGCGTCGGCGAAGAGGTGGGTGCCGGGCAGGCCGAGGGCGAGTGCCATGAGAGGCGGTGCGAAGTCGGCGTCCAGTCCGCCCGGGTTGAGGGAGGCAATGGCGCGGAGAGGGCGCCCTGCTGGCTGCGCGTCCTGGGCTCGGACAGAGAGCGAATCGCCCTCGACGTCGGTAGGAATGCCCAGCTCCGTGAGAGCCAAGACCAGGGGCTCCATGTCCTTGCCGCCTACGCCCCTGATGCATGCGTCGCCACGCGTGGCGGCGACGGCGCAGGCCAGGGTGCCGGCCTCGATCTTGTCTCCGGGTACCTCCCACACCGCGGCGTCTCCTTGCCCGGAAGACGGTGGCGAGAGGGTCAGAACATCCTCGCCGACCCGGATCTCCCAGCCCACAGCGTCCAGCGCGTCCAGCACGCACAGGACCTCCGGTGAGAGATTTGGGTTACCCAGTCGCAACGGGCGACCGGTCGTCACGGCACGGAGGACGGCGGCCACCGTGGCCCCACGGGAGCGGAACGGCAGCACTAGCGAGACCGTGCCGGTGTGCGGCGTGACGGCCTCGACGCGGTAGCCGGAGTCGTCTAATGCGCTCCGGTCGCCGAACGCCTCGTAGACCTTGAAGTGCAGTTCCATCCCGCGGGCTCCGATCCGGCAGCCTCCCGGCCAGGGCAGGCGGGCCTCTCCGTGGCGGGCGAGTAGAGCGGGGACCAGGTAGTACGACGCGCGGATGCGGGCGGCCTGAGCCAGGTCGGGATGCGTGCGCTGGCTGTCCGTCGGCAGGACCACTGCGGTCGTCGGCTCGCCCGCCGGGTGCGCGACGTGCCAGCCCGCCTGCTGCAACAGCGCCTGCATGATCTGGACGTCTGTGTTCGCCGGGATGTTGCCCAGGCGCACCGGGCGGCCGAGGGCTGCCGCGGCGGCCAACAGGGGCAGAGCGGCGTTCTTCGAGCCGTCCACGGCGACGGCGCCCGAGAGCGGGGCGCCGGGGCGTACGGCGATCACCTCAGCTGCGACGGCCGGGGTGCGGGTGGTCGGCATCATCAACTCCTCTGGAGGGGAAGGGAGACGGCGATTTCGTGGTCCGGGCCGGTGGTCAGGGCGATCTCGGCCCAGCACCGTTTGCCCGTGGGCGTCGGCTCGGCGCCGTACCGGTCGGTGAGAGCCGCGACAAGGAACAGGCCCCGCCCGTTCTCGCTGTGCTCGTCCGGGAAATCGGGCCGAGGCAGCACCGGACTGGAGTCGCACACCTCGACGCGTAGGACGGCCTCAACGAGCCGCACCTCCATGGAGACCTGACCGCAGCCGGCGTACCGGACGGCGTTGGTGACCAGCTCGCTGATCACCAGCTCGGCTGTGTGCACCACCTCGTCGTCCAGATCCGTTTCCCAGCCCTGTATCGCCTCTGCGGCCTGGTGCCGGGCGGAGGTGACCGCGGTGGGGGTAGCGGGTAGGGACAGGTTGAGCTGGTGCGCTGCCATGAGCGGCCTCCCGAGGTTGGTGCGGCCACTTCACGCAACCAGCTGGTCGCGGCGGGTGGTTAGCCCAGGTGCTGGCGCTGCATCGGTTATGCAGGAGCTGCATCACGGCGAAGTACGGCTGATCTACGCTCGGTTGAACAGGCAGGATCGGCAGCGGCGGAAGGGGCCGTGGCAGATGGCCGAAGCACACAGCGAAGCGAGACGGATCGGTGAAGTGATCCGTCAGGCAAGGGTGTTACAGCGACGCTCGCAGAAGGACGTCGCCGCCGCGCTCGGCTACCACCAGTCCAAGGTCAGTCGCCTGGAATGTGGCCAGGGCACGGAGGACATTCGCGTCCTGCGTGCCGTCGCGCAGGAACTCAAGATCCCACCTCAGCAGTTGGGCCTCGCCACTGCTCCGGACGCCTCCGCCACCCACCCCGAAGATGAAGACATGCACCGCCGCACCTTCCTCGCCGCGAGCATCGCCGCCCTCGCGACCCCAGCCACCCCCGCTGCCACCCACGACGACCTGGTGCAAGCTCTCCTGCCTGGCCTGAGCCCGACGACCTCCGGTGCTCCGTTGGACACGGCGGTCCTCCGTGAACGGGTCGGCGCTGCCCGCAGGCTCTTCTACACCTGCGACTACGCGGAATTGGAACGAAGCCTGCCCGGTCTGATCGCTGATCTGAGGCTGGCCTCTAGTGATGCGGCGGACAGCGATTTGCTGTCCGCCCTGCTGGCCACCACGTACCAGACCTCGACCAGCCTCCTGCTCAAGCAGCAGGATCAGGGCAACGCCTGGCTCGCCGTCGGCCGCGCGATGGCCGAGGCCGAACGCTCCGGCGACCCCGTGGTCCTCGCCTCTAGCGTTCGTGTGCAGGCCCACGTCCTGGCCCGCGAGAAGCACACGGCCCAAGCCGTCACCCTCGTCCGGCACACCGCTGACCAGCTCACCGGATCCTATGACCGGCGATCCCCGAAGTACCTGGCCGCCGTAGGGCTGTTGCTGCTGCGTGGCGTGACCGCAGCCAGTGGTCGAGGTGATCGCGTGGCCACCGAAGAGTTCCTCTCCGAGGCCAAAGAGGTCGCACGCTACGTCTCGCTCGACCGGCCGGACGCCTGGGCAAACTTCAGCCCCACGAACGTCGCCCTCCACGAGCTCAGCGCCCTGGTGGCCTTCGGCGACTCCGGGCTCGCCCTTCAAGCGGCTCGTCCCCTCATGCGTCGACACATCCCTGTGCCCGAGCGCCGTGCCGCCCTCTGGGTGGAAGCGGCTCGTGCTTACAGTCAGCAGGGCCGTCTCGCCGACGGCTACCAAGCCCTCCGTATTGCCGAGACCTGTGCCGCCCAGGACGTGCGGCGCCCCGCCGTCCGCGACCTGGTCGCCGACATGGCCGCACGCGACCGCGGCCGTACCCTGCCGGAACTGCACCACTTCAGCCGCCGACTGGGAGTCCCTGCGTGACCGAGCCGAACGCCCCGGAGAAGAAGCCCTTCCTTTACGTCGTCGTGTGCGCGTGCGGTATCGCCGGCGACGTCGGCAGGCTGATCGCCGCCGCGCAGGAACGGCACTGGGACGTCGGTGTGATCGCCACCCCGCAGGGTCTGGGCTTCCTCGACACCGAGGCGATTCAAGCCCAGACCGGCTATCCGATCCGCTCGGCCTGGCGTACGCCGGGCGAGGCCCGACCCCTGCCACCTGCGGACGCCATCGCGGTCGCGCCGGCTACCTTCAACACGGTCAACAAGTGGGCTGCCGGCATCTCCGACACCCTCGCCCTGGGCGTTCTGTGCGAGGCGTACGGCATGGGCATCCCCACGGCCGTCCTGCCATACCTGAACACGGCCCAGGCAGCCCATCCTGCCTACCGCCGAAGCCTGGACCAGCTGCGCGAGATGGATGTTCGGATCGGCAGCTACGAGCCGCATCGACCCAAGGCGGGCGGCGGCGCAGATCGCTTCCGCTGGGAGGAAGCCTTGGAGCTGCTGGAGCCCAGGCTCCCTGGTTGCCCCTGAGGGGCGGCTTGGTCAGGAGCTGGGAAGCAGAGCCAGGACTGTGGATTGGACGAGCTGGGCAGCGGCGAGGAGGTTCGGGATGCCGCCGCAGCGTTCGACGAGGTTCTGGAGCATGTAGCGCACGGTGCCGGGCTCGCGTTCGGGTTCGTCGAGGCGCGGCGTGATCATGGCGAGGTCGCGCAGGGCGGCGTCTGCTTCGGGGTACTGGCCACGCAGTCCTTCCAGGCGTCGCCGGAGGTCCTCGATGCTTTCGCGGGCTTTGTCGACGGCTTCGTTGGTGATGTTGTTAGTCTGGGTGGCGTTCTGGGAGAACGGGGAGGCCTGGGCGGGCCCGGTCATGTCCCCGTTGTTGATGATCCCGAAGTTGGGACCGTTGGCGACCGGGTCGGATTGGCGGCGGATGGCCATGCGGGGCTCCTGGCGGGCTCGTGGGTCAGTTCGTAATGGAGGGGTTGGCGGAGAACGGCGTGGCCTGTACGGGGCCGGTCATGGTGCCGCCGTTCATGACGCCGAAGTTGTAGATCGCGGTGGCCTGTTGCTGGTAGGCGGCGATGTCGACGTTGTGATCGCGCAGGAAGATCTCGGTGGAGTCGAAGACGCGGCGCTGCATCATCTGGACGTAGTAGCGGGCGTCGTCGTTCATGTGCATGTCCTCAAGCCAGCGGACGCTGTAGACCTCGCGAAGACTGACCGGTCCGCTGCCCGGATCGAGTTCGGGGCGCTTGCGCGGCTTGCGGCGTATGAGCCGGTCGAGTCCGATGTAGACGTCGCCGAGGGCATTGAATGCCGTGCGGGCGAGCCACTTCAGGTTGCGGGGGTCGGCGGACTTGAGTCCGGCCACCTTCGGGTTCAGCGGACCCATGATGTGCGGGCGAACGGTGACGCGCAGGAAGCCGCCCTGGTAGGCGAAGTGGACGAGTATGGCGGCGATGAGGTCGCCGTTCCAGGCGGTGACGCGGGCCCAGATGTAGCGGCGGGCGATCTCCTCGACGGGCTTGTCGCCGAAGCTGTCCACGGCGAGGGTGTGCAGGCTGCGCCATGTGTCGTCATCGATCTCGTCCCACCGCTTGTAGTGGATGCCGGCGATCCCGATGACCTCCATGCGCGGGATGGGGTGTTCGCGGTGGTGAGCGGGTGCCGGGTCGTCTAGACGGCGTGCGACATGGGCGTGCAACTGGGCGACGGTGAAATGCTTCAGCGGCTTGCGGGCCACCGGCTTGTTGTGCTTAGCCAGCGCCTCCAGGACAGCCTTGGCGACCTCGGCCATGTCGGGCTGGCCTGTGCTTTGCACCGGTGAGGCGAATCCTGGAGGTGGCCCGGAGATGTCGTCATCCTCGTCCTGGCCCTCAGGCGCGGGCTCCACGTCGATGCCGATGACCGCCTCGTTCCATGCCTGGAGACCTGCCCCGAGAAATCGGTGCCGGTCACCGGTTCGTCGACGCTCGTAGAGGTACGGCAGCGCGTGAGCCTGCACGGACGGTGTGGGTGCATGCAGTTCTCCGGCCAGCAGCGCGTTGAACCGCACCTGCGCTAGGCAGCGTTCGACCACATAGACGCCCCACACGCCGCCCAGCAGAACCAGAGCCGACCAACCCGCCGTCAGAACTCCGGTGATCGCCTGCCAGACGACGAGCGCGATCACCGCACTGACAGCTATTCGTCGTCTTCGCATGTGGCGGATGGCACGGTCGCTGGCGTGGATGACGGGTTCCTGGTGGAATCCGTAGACCGGCACCGGCCGCGCCGACTTCTTGATGCGGCGCCGGACCCAGACCGCATAGTCCTCGCCCAGCACGACCGACGGAGGCGTCGGCTCAGACGCGTCAGCGGACTTCCCCTCCTCCTTCGCGGGAAACAGCCACCGCAGACGTTTCCGCACGGCTGCCTTCAGCCTCTTCCACAGCTCTGCGATTTGGGCACGAAGCACGGCCAGCCAGTCCGTGCGGGCGAAGGCGGCGGCACTCAACCGGCGGGCGACGCCTTCGGTGTACACGCCGTGACGGATCACGTCTCCGGCGACATCCGCGGTCCCCAGCGGTACCGCAGGCGCCGAAAAGACCGACTGATGCTCTGCGAACGCCAACTCCCCACCCCCGTGTCCAGCGAACCAACCGGGATGACATCTCGGCAGGCGCAAAGGGGCATCGTCCACGCGCACGGCGAGTGCGGCCATACCGCAAACCCGCACAAGCCGTGCATGATGGCGTCCCAGTTGAATGTTGACCGAAAGGCGCCTCTAGTCCGAAGCCAATTTGCATACGAGGCGTTGGCTCGCTGAGGGCCTGATCAGCGCCGCCGTGTCGGTGACCCCTGTGGTGGCCGAGTAATGGCTGCCGCGGGGTGGACCGGCACGCCGGGCCGTCGCATGGCACTGTGGGCCCTGGCTGCCTGGGCCCAAGGACCGGGAACGTGGCGCTCGCCGAGGCGGCGGATACGCCAGGTCAACGCGCGGGCGGGACTGCGGGCGTCGTCCAGGGCGCGTTGGTGCAGCGCTTGGCCGAGGACGGTGGCTGCGTTGTGTCCTGCTGCCTCTGCCTCGGCGAGCACGGTGGCGAGTGCGTCCCAAGCGGGGTCGTTGAGGATGCGCTCGGCGTGCTCCGGAACCACATCCTGAAGGTGGCGGGCGAAGCGGCGCTTGGTTTGCGGGCCGGGTGCCCGGCTGGCGAGACCGACCAGGACGGGCTCGGCGGTCTGCGCGTACGCGGTCTGAAGGTGGAGCAGGGCCTGTTCGGCTGCCGCCTCCTGCTGGGCGTGCTGGCGGGTGCGGTGCCAGTGCAGCGCGAAGGCGACCGCGGTGAGTGCGGCGTCCAGGAGCATGGTGAGCCCGGTGCCGTCACTGTCCTGTGGCCTCTCGCGCCAGATGGTCTGGATGCTGCGGTGCAGGGCGCGGGTGCTGTCGAGGTCGGCGGCGATGCGGGAGCGGGTGGCGCGCTCGAAGGCAGCGGCGGCTTGTTCGAGTTTGGCCCGCGCTGCGGTCGGTGCCATGACGGGCAGCAGGTCCAGCGTCGCGCCGAGCGCGACGAGTTGGCCATGGGCCGTCTGCTCGTCGCTCTTCGTGAGGTGGTGGGGGATGCGTTCGGTGGCGGCGGTGGCATGGTGCCACGGATTGCCCGGCTGGATGGTTGCCGGCTCGGGGCTGGTGGTGGCAAGGCGTTCGCGGATCTTGGGCAGGGAGAGGTCAGGGGCGAGGGTGGAGCCCGCGAACCACACCGGGTTGCCTTCCTCGTTCACGTTGCCGGGCAGGGCGAAGTTGCAGCCGAGCGCGTCGCCGGAGGGAGCGAGCTTGAGGCGTACGTCCACGCCGGTCGCCTCCAGCAGCGAGAAGAACTCGGCCTCGTCGGCCGCGGCGGCGACCGCGCGGCGCACCCGCATGCGCAGGATCTCGCGGGCGGTGGCGTCCTGGCCCTGGCGCTTGGCCTTGAAGTGTTCCTTGCTGGTGGGGCGTTTGGCGGCGGTGCCGTCGCCCGGCTTCAACCGCCTCAGCCCGTAGTCGACTTCGATCTGTCGGGCTTCGCGCTGGACGGCCCGGATGTCGTAGTCCCGTTTGGGGCGGCGGCCGTCTTGGCGGACGAGGGTGGCGGCGATGTGGATGTGGTCGTCGGCGTGCCGTACTGCTACCCAGCGGCAGGCTTCGGTGTCTCCGGCGGGGGCGATGCCGGCGGCGGCCACGATCCGGCGGGTGATCTCCGCCCACTGGGCGTCGGACAGGATGGGGTCCTCGGGGGCGGCGCGGACCGGGCAGTGCCAGACCGTGGTCTTCGGGGCCTGGCGGCCGAGCATGGCCACTGGCTGGTCGAGCTGGGTGTAGAGCTGCTTCTCCACCTCCTTGAGGTCGCGGTGTGGGCTGCGGCCGGGGTCGGGGGCGAAGTCGTTCCAGGAGGCGACCAGGTGGGGGTCGACGTGTTCGTTGGCGTCGCCCTTGCCGAAGAGGTAGGCGATCAGGCGGCGGGTGCTGCCCTTGCCGGTGATGATCTTCGGTATCACCGGTCCTGCCTTCCCTCGGTGACCTGGGCGACGGCGGTGTCCACGTCGGTGATCGACGTTTCGATGCGGGCGAGGAGCCGGTAGACGACGTCGGGTTCCGGCCAGGCGCCGTCCTTGTGGAGGTGCCAGGTGAGCTGGTTGAGGTTGTTGCCGATCATGCCGAGCTGCCGGTTGGCGGCCATCAGCGCCTTGACCATGGCGCGGTAGTCGGCGATCGCGGCGGTGGGGTCCTCGGCGCGGGCTGCGGCGAGCGACGCCTCGGCGACGTAGCCGCCGATCTGCATGCGGCTGAGCGCGGCGGCGTGGGCGAGGTCGGTGAACTCGCTGTCGCTGTATCGGGGGTGGACGCGGCGCTCGCGCAGGCGCGGCTGACGCAGGCGGCGCTGCGGCTTCGGCGTCTGCGCGGCGTGGCGCGACGGTCTGGTGGCGCCCGTCTCGGTCGGCGCCCCCGGGCCGGCCGACCCCGGTGCCCCCTCGGCGCCGGGTGCCTCCGTCACTCCAGGGGCGGAAGCCGGGTAAGGACTCCTTACCCGACAACTTGCTGCGCTGTCTGGGGCTGAGGTCGTAGGCGTCGGCTGTTGAGCTGTCGGGAGTTCGTGGTGCTGTTCGTGCACGGGGGTGCTCCGGTGGTGAGGGGGCGGGAGATGTGTCACGTGCGTCGCATCCGTCCCATGCCTGGTCAGCACAGGTACGGACGCTCGGGCAGGTACGGAG
>NZ_JBEXSH010000026.1:0-25186 GCF_040613555.1 Streptomyces sp. NPDC006265 | reverse complement strand
GGCCAGTTCATGGCGGGGTCGGTCGAGGTGCCGTCGTCTGTCATCGCCTCTCCGGAGAGCCGCCTCCTCGAGCCGGGTTTCGCTTTGGCCGATGGACTGACGAGTCGCGGCGACGGGATCGCCCCCCGATTCGACCGTAGCGCCACACACCCGCCCTGACCTCAGCGAACGGATCGCATTCCGCGCACAAAGATGCGTCAACGCGTCGTTGACGGGCGATCCGTGGCGGAGCCAGGGTGAGGGAGACATCGGATTCCGATCACACGTTTTCCGGTCGGCGACAGTGAGGAGGCCGTGGTGATCCGGACAGACACCCGCGAGAACACCGAGTGCGGCGACCAGCGCGAAGCGGCCGACCTCGCCACGGCACCAACGGGCCTCCCCGAGGCCGGCCGTCAACTCTCCTTCCAGCGGTGCCGGTGGTGCGGGACCCCGGCCTACCGCCGCTCGTTCTGCCGTGTCTGCGGGGCCATGGCCTTCGACCGAGAACGCAGCTCCGGCATGGGGGTCGTCGTTCGGCGGAACGGCAACGCCCAGCACAACACGTGGTTCGTCGCCATGGACGAGGGCTTCAACCTCCTCTGCCAGGTGACCGGTTCGTCTCCGGTCGTGGTGGCGGTCGGCGCACGGGTGACCGTCGTGGGGGCCGTCGCCCGGCACGGCCAGGGCCTTCCCGCAGTCGAGCTCATCCATCCGGCGCCGCTTCTGGAGCGCTGGTGGTGACGGCAATCGGATCCCCTGCGTCCACCAACAGAGAGGAGAGGTGCGTGAGCACCCATCACCACGTGCCGGACGAGCGAGCCGACGTGGACACAGGACGGGGCGCGTTGGAAGGGTTGCGCGTCGCCGACTTCTCCCGGGTTCTCGCGGGCCCCTACGCCACCATGCTCCTCGCCGACCTCGGTGCCGACGTGATCAAGATCGAGCGGCCGGGTGTCGGGGACGAGACCCGCACCTGGCACCCTCCGGCCGACGACGACGGCACGTCGACCTACTTCCTGAGTGTCAACCGGAACAAGAGATCGGTCGTCCTGGACCTGACCACGGAATCGGGCCGTGGGCAGGCACGAGCCCTGGTCGCGGAATCCGACGTCCTGGTCGAGAACTTCCGGCCGGGCACGATGGAGCGGCTGGGCCTCGGCCATCAGGAGCTCCGTGCGCGGTACCCGCGTCTGGTCTACTGCTCGATCAGCGGGTTCGGCAGCGGCGAGGGCGCCGCGATCCCCGGGTACGACCTGCTCGTGCAAGCCGTCGGCGGCCTGATGAGCGTGACCGGGACCGCGGACGGGCAGCCGGTGAAGGCGGGTGTGGCGCTGGTCGACGTGATCACCGGACTGCACGCCTCGCTCGGCGTTCTCGCGGCTCTCCGGCACCGGGACGCGACGGGGCAGGGACAACTCGTCGAGGTGAACCTCCTCGGCTCCCTGCTGTCGGCCATGGTCAACCAGGCGTCGGCGTTCGCCGTCGCCGGTGTCGTCCCCGGGCGTATGGGCAACGCGCACCCGAGCATCGCCCCGTACGAGACCTTCCCGACGGCCGACCGCCCGATCGCCCTCGCGGTGGGCAACGACCGGCAGTTCGCGATGCTCACGCAGACCCTCGGGCAGCCCGGCCTCGCGGACGACGACCGCTTCCGCACCAACACCGACCGGGTCGCCCACCGCGTCGAGCTACGGGAAATCCTGACCCGGCTACTGAGCACCCGGGGCGCGGACCACTGGTCGGATGTCCTGCTGGCCGCCGGCGTCCCGGCCGGTCCGGTCAACGGCGTCGACGAGGCGTTCGCCTTCGCCCGGCGACTCGGCCTGCCCGGCATCGTCGAGATCCCCGCCGCGGCTGCCGAGGGCGCGGACGGCAGGCCCTCCCGGCAGGTCGCCCATCCCGTCGCGCTGAGCGGAACGCCCGCACGGTACCTGCTGCCCCCGCCGCAACTGGGCCGGCACACCGAGGAGATCCTCCGCGGCCTGACCGGCCACGCCTCCGAGTGACGTGGGCCGCCGCCCGCAGCCACGCCCCCTTCCACAAGTCACCTGTACACCTGCCTATCAAGGAGCCACTCATGAGCACCAAGCCGCTGAAGGACCCCCTCGACCTGCTCGACATCGCCTCCGTCCTCACCGACGAGGAGCGCGAGATCCAGGCCACCGTCGGCAAGTTCCTTGCCGACCGGGTCCGACCGCACATCGGCGAGTGGTTCGAGAACGCACACTTCGCCCGTGAACTCGCTCCGGAGCTGGGCAAGTTGGGCGTACTCGGCATGCATCTCGAAGGGTATGGCTGTGCCGGGACGAACGCGGTCAGCTACGGTCTGGCCTGCCTGGAGCTGGAGGCGGCGGACTCGGGCTTCAGAAGCTTCGTCTCGGTGCAGGGCTCGCTGTCGATGTTCTCCATCTGGAAGTGGGGTTCGGAGGAGCAGAAGCAGGAGTGGCTGCCCCGGCTGGCCGCCGGTGAGGCGATCGGCTGCTTCGGCCTGACCGAACCCGACTTCGGCAGCAACCCCTCGGGGATGCGCACCAGGGCCGTCCGGGACGGCGACGACTGGATCCTGAACGGCTCCAAGATGTGGATCACCAACGGCGGCATCGCCGATGTGGCCACGGTCTGGGCCCAGACCGAGGACGGTGTCCGCGGTTTCCTCGTCCCGCGCGGCACCGCTGGCTTCACCACCCAGGACATCAAGCACAAGATGTCGCTGCGCGCGTCCATCACCTCGGAGCTGTATTTCGACAACGTGCGACTGCCGGACTCGGCGCGGCTGCCGCTCGCCGAGGGCCTGCGCGGCCCGCTGTCCTGCCTGAACGAGGCCCGCTTCGGCATCCTGTTCGGCGCGGTCGGCGCGGCCCGCGACTCGGTTCAGGCAGCCGTCGACTACGCCGACTCACGGGTGCAGTTCGGCAAGCCGATCAGCGCCTTCCAGCTCACGCAGAAGAAGCTCGCCGACATGACCCTGTCCCTGGGCAACGCCGCACTTCTCGCCCTGCACCTGGGCCGCCTGAAGGACCAGCACCGCATCCGGTCCGAGCAGATCAGCGTCGGCAAGCTCAACAACGTGCGCGAAGCCATCGCCATCGCGCGGGAGTGCCGCACCATCCTCGGCGCCAACGGCATCTCCCTGGAGTACTCACCGCTGCGCCACGCCAACAACCTCGAGTCCGTCCTCACATACGAGGGCACCACCGAGATGCACACGCTGGTCGTCGGCCAGGCGATCACCGGCTACCCCGCGTTCCGCTGACCGCCCGGCTGAAGGGAGACGAACGTGAACATCGTCGTACTCGTCAAGCAGGTACCGGACACCGGCGCGGAACGCATCCTGTCCGGGAAAGACCACACTCTGGACCGCGAAGGCCCCGAGCTCGTCCTGGACGAGATCAACGAGCGCGCTGCGGAGGTGGCGCTGACGTTGAAGGAGACGGTGGGCGCCGACGTCACCGTGGTGTCGATGGGACCCGACTCGGCGCTGGAGGCCGTCCGCAAGGTTCTGGCGATGGGGGCGGACAGCGGCATCCACATCTGCGACGACCGGCTCCGGGGCGCCGACGTGGTGAGCACCGCAAGAGTGCTGGCCGCGGCCGTACGGACGGTGGAGGACGTGGATCTGGTCCTCGCGGGCGACGCCACGACCGACGGACAGTCCGGCGCGGTCCCCGCCGTCGTAGCGGACCTCCTCGGCCTGCCACAGCTGACGCACGTGCGGGAACTGCAGGTGGAGGCGGGACGGGTGCGCGCGGAGCGCGAGACCGAGAGCGGCGGGGCGACGCTCGACGCACCACTGCCCGCGCTGGTCAGCGTCACCGAGAAGATCAACGAACCACGCTACCCCTCCTTCAAGGGGATCATGGCCGCGAAGAGGAAGCCGGTGGAGACGGTCGACCTCGACGACCTGTTCCCCGACGCCGACGGCACCGAGTTCCTCGTGACCCGAACCCGTGTGGTGGAAGCCGTTCCCCGTGCGGCCCGGGCCGCCGGAATCCGTGTCACGGACGACGGCTCGGCCGGTCGGCAACTCGTCGACTACCTGATGGCCCAGAAGCTCGTCTGACCCACCCCGACCGAGAAGCAGGCACCCATGCCCGATGTCCTCGTCCTCGTCGACCACGACGGGGAGCGTGTCCTCAAGTCCACGTACGAACTCCTGACCGCGGCGCGGCGGTGGGGCGACCCGGCCGCCGTCGTCGTGGGTACCCCCGGCACCGCGGCCCGCCTGACGGACTCCCTCGCCCGCCACGGTGCCACGCGCGTGCACGCGGCCGAGTCGGCCGAAGCGGGCGCGTTCCTCGGCACGCCGGCTGTCGACGCCCTCGAACGCGCGGTCCGGGAGGTATGTCCCGCGGCCGTTCTCATCTCGTCGACTGCGGACGGAAAGGAGGTGGCCGGGCGTCTCGCCGCGCGGGTGGACGCCGGGCTGCTGATCGACGCTGTCGACCTGTACCCATCCGGTGAGGTCACCCAGATCGTCTTCGGTGGCTCCTGCACCGTGCACTCACGGGTCACCCGCGGCATGGCGGTGATCGCCGTACGGCCGGGCTCCTTCGAGCCGGAAGAGCACCCCGTGGAGGCGACGTGGCACGGTCTCACCCTGCCGCCGATCGACCCCGCGGCGTCCGCCCGCATCACCGCCCGCCGCGCCGTGCTCGCGGGTGACCGGCCCGCGCTCACCGAGGCGGCCGTCGTCGTCTCCGGCGGACGCGGCGTCGGAGGAACGGACGGCTTCACAGTGGTGGAGGAGCTGGCCGACGCGCTGGGCGGTGCCGTGGGCGCCTCACGCGCCGCGGTCGACGCCGGCTACTACCCGCACCAGTACCAGGTGGGCCAGACCGGCAAGTCCGTCTCGCCCCAGCTGTACATCGCCCTGGGCATCTCCGGGGCGATCCAGCACCTCGCCGGGATGCAGACCTCCAAGATGATCGTCGCGGTCAACAAGGATCCTGAGGCACCCGTCTTCGGCCTGGCCGACTACGGCGTCGTGGGTGACCTGTTCGCGGTGGCTCCGCAGCTCACGCGGGAAGTGACCGTGCGCCGCGCCGACGGCTGAGCGTCTCGCGGCAGGCGAGCCGAGGCGGAGCTTTCGACCCGACCCCCGAACCGCGGGGGTGGGCCGGGAGCTCCGCCTCGGCCGTTGTGTCACGCTGTCTGGTACGTGAAGAACCCCCGCCCCGACTTGCGCCCCAGCAGACCCGATTCGACCATGCGGCGCAGCAGCGGGGGAGGGGCGTACAGCGGCTCCCGGTACTCCTCGTACAGCGCCTCACCTATCGCCGCCACGGTGTCCAGGCCGATGAGGTCGGCGAGGCGCAGCGGGCCCATCGGATGGGCGCAGCCGGCGGTCATCCCCGTGTCGATGTCCTCCGCCGTCGCCGTGCCGGAACCCACCATGCGCACCGCCGCCAACAGGTACGGAATCAGCAGGGAGTTCACCACGAACCCGGCGCGATCCTGGGCGAGGATCGTCCGCTTGCCCAGGACCTCGTCCGCGAAGGCACGCACCCGCAGTGTCGTGGCCTTCGACGTGTGCAGCGAGGGGATGACCTCGACCAGAGGCATGACGGGGACCGGGTTGAAGAAGTGCAGTCCGACCACTGCTTCCGGCCGCCCCGCCGCGACGCCGAGCCGGGTGATGGGGATCGAGGAGGTGTTGCTGGCCAGCACGGCGGCCGGGTCCGTCACCACCTTGCCCAACTGCCGGAACAGGGCTGTCTTGGCCTGCTCGTCCTCTACGGCGGCCTCGATGACCAGATCTGCCCCGGACAGGCGGGAGAGATCGCCGCTGACCGAGATTCCGGCCAGCGCGTGCGCACGGTCTTCGGACGTGATTGCGCCGAACTTCTCCGCCTTGAGCAGGGAGTCCGCGATGCCCGCCAGGCCGGCACGAGCCCGGTCCTCGGTCGCGTCGCACAGTGTGACGTGCACTCCTGCCCGGGCGCAGACCTCCGCGATGCCCCGGCCCATCTGGCCGGCTCCGACGACACCCACGTGCTTGATCACTGTCATGTGCTCCTCCGCCTGTCGCTCCTTCCGGCGGCGGTCGACTCACGTCGCCGGGATGTGTGGTGCGGTTCGAGCCTAAGGCGGGCGTACCCCTTCTGACCTGCTAAAACAGTGCGTCATCCGCGTACAAACCTGCGTCGGCCCGGTGGTGAGAAAGCTTCACCCGGTGGCCGTCGCCGCGGCCGCGACCTCGCGCAGTCGGTGGATCACCGCACGGACCGCGGGCGAGGTCTCGGCCCTGCGGTACGCCCCGACGAGCCGGGTGGTCAGGGCCACGTCCTTCAGGGGGCGGTACGCCACCCCCGGGATGTGCACGCGCCGCAGCGAAGCCGGTACCAGGGCGACAGCCAGACCACCACCCACGAGGGTCAGGGCCGCGATGAAGTCCCGCACCGGGGGAGCGCAGCGCGGGCTGAAGCCCCCCTGGCCGGCCACTTCGAGGATCTGGTCGCGGCAACCGTACTCCTCGTCGAAGTGCGGGGCCACGAAGCACTCGTCGCGCAGCTGCGCCGCCGGGACCGCTTCGTACGCCGCCAGGGGCGCGGTGGCCGGCAGCGCCAGAACGACCTGTTCGGTGAGCAGGCAGGTGGCTGTCACCTCGGGTGGGTACTCCGGCCGCCAGCGCAGGAAGCCGACATCGATGTCCCCGCAGGCCAGGGCTTTCAGCTGAGCCGGCGTCTCCAACTCGCGTACGTGCACGGTAAGTTCAGTGCCGCTGGCTGCGCAGCGGGTGAGGACGTCGGTCAGCACTCCGGAGAACGCGGCGGAGGCGACGTACGCGATCTGGGCATGGCCCAGCTCCCCGCGACCGGCACGCCGGCCCACCGCCTCGGCCCGAGCGGCCTGCGCAAGGGTCAGCCGTGCTTCTTCGAGGAACAGCCGTCCGGCGCCGGTCAGCGCCGGGCGGGTGCGCCGTCCCCGGTCGACGAGCCGCACGCCCAGGTGGGTCTCCAGCGCCCTGATCTGGGCGCTGAGCGCCGACGGAGCGAGGTGCAGACGGTCCGAGGCACGCGCGAAGTGCAGTTCCTCCGCGACGACGACGAACGATTCCAGCCAGCGCAGTTCCACCGGCTCCTCCGTCTTGCTGGATCGCCCCGCGGCGGCGTCAGGGCAGAACAGGGCCGCCGCGGGGTGAGTATGGGGCATCCGCGGTTCAGGGGATCACGACGTAGTTGCTGAATCCGCCGTCGAGGTCCGTCGCGCGTCCCGAGATCGCTTCGTTGACCTCGGACAGCGAGAAGGGCTTGGTGATCAGGTAGGACAGATCCAGAGCCCCGGTGGCCACCATGTCGGCGACCTCCTGGCCCTGTGCGGTGGTGAACCAGTTGGAGCCGATCAGCTGGACCTGTTCGTCCATGAGCCACTTCACGTCCACCGGCAGACGGTCGGCGACACCGCCGACGTTGACCACCCGTCCGCCGCGGCGGACGCCCTGCATCGAATCGAACATCGTCTCCACCGGGGCCTTGGCACCGAGCGCGCTGATGACGAAGTCCGCGCCCTCTCCGCCGGTGCGGGACTTGGCCCACGCGCCGCTGGAGCCCTCGCCCAGCCGCATGACCTCGATCCGGTCCGGAGCCAGCTCCTGGACCCGCTTGAGGAGTTTCTCGTTGCGCCCCGTCCCGAGGACCTTGGAGACACCCGAGGCCAGCGCGAGAAGGGTGGAGGCGACGCCGAGCGTGCCGGTGATTCCGTCGATCAGCGCGACCTGGCCGGGGCCGGCCGCGGCGTGCCTGAGGGCCCCGTAGGAAGTGCCGATGTAGCCGAGCTTGCCGGCCTGCTCGAACGTCATGGTGTCGGGGATGTTGACGATGGCGTGCTGCGGCGCGGTCATGTACTCGGCGAAGCCGCCGTACGGGTAGAGATCGAAGATCCGCTGGCCGTCGCGGGAGGTGCTGAAGTAGCCGTTCAGGGTGAAGTAGCGGCACCGGCTGAGCTCGCCGCCGCGGCACACCTGGCAACTGCCGCAGGACCGCAGCGGGCTGACGTAGACCCGGTCGCCGGGCCTGGTGTTGAGCACTGCCTCGCCGACTGCCTCGACCACGCCCGCGGGGTCCAGACCGAAGATCGCGGGCAGCTTGGGCAGTGGCTGGTGCGGATACCAGGTGGGCCAGTTGTCGATCACATTGGCCATGTTCGGCACGATTCCGCATGCCTCGACCCGCACCAGCACATCGGTCGGCCGAGGGGTGGGCACGTCGATCGTGTCCACGGACATCGGCTCACCGAGCGCGTGCAGTCGTGCAGCGAGCATTTTCGCCATTGAAATACTCCGGTATTGAAGGGCAGTACGCTGCCGACTACGAATTCGGGAACGGGTGGGGGTAATTGTCCTCGAGGTCGATGTCCAGCAGGCCCATGATGCGGACACCGGAGTTGTACCAGGCGATGGACAACGACAGTTCGATCATCTGTTGGGTCGTGAGACGGTCGGCGGCGGCCCGCCATGTCTCGTCCGAGACCTCGACATGGAGCGTGGACTCCTTCGCGAGGCGCATGACCGCCTTCTCCGTCTCGTCGAACAGGCCGGACGATTCGAAGTCGTCGACAGCCGCGAGTTGTTCCTCGCTGAGTCCGGCCTTGAGCCCGTGCGACTGGTGGTGCGCGACCTCGTAAGCGGACCGGGTCGCGTGTCCCACGGTCAGGATGGCCAGCTCACGCAGGGCCGGGCTGAGGTCGGCGGCCCGCAGGGAGTTGGCGTAGGTCAGGAAGGCATCCAGTTGTGCCGGGGCGCCCGCCAACGCGAGGAAGATGTTCGCCGTCGGAACCTTGCGCTCGGCCTCGAGCCGGTCGTACAGGGGTTTCTGTGCCTCGTCCGCGTCCTCGCGGCGCTGGTAGGGAACGCGTGCCATGGGTGTCTCCTCGGGGACGGACGGGTCAGTGGGCGGACTGTTCGGACAGGAACCGCTCGAGCGTCATCGGTTTCGGCAGTTCGGCGGGTGGCGTCTGTGACACGCCCACGAACGGTGACGCCTCGAAGTACCACTTCTCCAGCGCCGGGAAGCCCCAGCGGACATTGGTGCTCAGCGAACCCGCGTCCCAGCGCACGGGTTCGATCTCCGTGTCGATGGTCTGGTAGTGGGCGTTGAAGACCTCCACCCGGTGCCCGTCCGGGTCACGGAGATAGGTGTAGAGCATGCCGCCCGGACCGTGCCGTCCGGGACCGCGCTCGACGCCCTCGCCGTAGCCGAGGATCCCCGCCCAGTCGCAGGCGGTGAAGATGTCGCGGCTCTCGGAGACGGTGTACGCGAAATGGTGCAGGGCGGGCCCGGTGTTCTCCACGACCGCCAGGTCCAGGGTGGTGCCCTTGCGGTACATGAAAGACCCCAGCAGCTTGTCGCCATGAGCCAGGTACTCGGAGTTCCGGAAGCCGAGTTCGCCGTAGAAGGCGGTCAGTTCGTAGGTGTTTGGCGCGAAGGTCTGGAAGTGGTCGAGCCGCTGCGCGTGTGCGCCCTTGTGGTGCTCGAAGCTGATGTGGAGCCTCGGCCGCGTCTCCATGTGCGCGCAGAGTTCGAGCGGCGTACCGATGGGGTCGGTGACGTGCAGGGTGCGGCTCTGGTACGGCAGGTCGACCCACTCCGCGGGCAGGCCCCGCTCACGGAACCACGCGTAGGCGATGTCGAGATCCTCGTCGAGGAAGACCCTGAACCCGATCCTCCGGCAGGCGCCGGCGCCCTCCTCGGCCCGCTCCAGTACGAGGCTGTGGTGGCAGGCCTCGGCCAGGCCGCGGAGGTAGCAGGTGCGCTCGTCCTCGTCGCTGACGACGAGCCCGAGGGCATTGACGTAGAAGTTCCGGCTCTCGGCGAGATCGGCCACGGTGAGACGCACATGGCTGGTTCGGGTGATATTGAAACTCGGGCGCAGATTTACGGGGGGCAGCATGCTGGTCTCCGTGCTCCGATCGGCTCTCGATTTCGATGACTCTAATACGGATAGATGTTTTACGGCTCGGTAGGGGAAGGCCGGGAACCGGCGAATGCGAAAGCGGACCATCCGCTGAATTCCGCGGAATCGCCGAGGGACTCCTCGATGCGCAGGACCTCGTTCCACTTGGCCATGCGCTCGGAGCGTGTGAACGAGCCGACCTTCAGCTGGCCCGCGTCCCAGCCGACGCTCAGATGGGCGATGGTGACGTCCTCGGTCTCCCCGGACCTGGCCGAGACGATCGTGCCGAAGCCGGCGTCCTTTCCGGCGCGCAGGGCCTGGAACGCCTCCGACACGGTGCCGGCCTGATTGGGCTTGACGAGAACGGCGTTGGCTGCGCCGCTGATGGAGGCCGCCTCGACCCGCTTGGCGTTCGTGACGAGGTAGTCGTCACCGATGACCTGGCAACGGTGGCCGTAGCGCCGGGTGAACTCCACCATCCCGTCGGTGTCGTCCTCGCCCACCGGATCCTCGACGGAGAGGACCGGGTACTGCTCGATCCAGCCGCCCAGCATGTCGATCAGGCCGGCGGTGTCCAGCGTGCGGTTGTCGAGCGCGAGCGTGTACCGCCCACCGCTGCCGAACTGCGAGGCCGCGACGTCCAGCGAGATGCCGACCTGGGTCGAGGGTGTGAAGCCCGCGGTCTCGATCGCCAGGGTGAGCATCTCCAGCGCCTCCTCGTTGGAGTCGAACGCGGGCCAGAATCCGCCCTCGTCCGCCACGCCCTGGACCCTGCCGGCCTTGCGCATCAGGCTGCCGGCCGCCCGGTAGATCTCCGCCGTCCAGTCCAGGGCCTCGGAGAAGCTCGCTGCCGCCGGGCAGACGACCATGAAGTCCTGGACGTCGACACGGCGGTCCGCGTGCGCTCCGCCGCCGAAGATCTGAATCTCCGGCAGGGGGATGCGCACCGGCCGCCCGCTCGCCAGGTGCCGCCACAGGGGTGCGCCGGCCGACGCCGCGGCGGCGTGCAGCACGGCCATGGAGGTGGCCACGATCGCGTTGCCGCCGAGACGGCTTCGGTCGGGGGTTCCGTCCAGGTCCACCAGGAGCCGGTCGACGTTTTCCTGGTCGCTCGCGTCGCGGTTCAGCAGAGCGGGTGCGATCTCCCGGTCGACCGAACCGACGGCGTGCAGCACGTCCAGTCCGCCGAACCGTGCGCCGCCGTCGCGCAGATCGAGCGCCTCGCCCTGGCCCGTCGAGGCACCCGCGGGCGCGATGGCCCTGCCCGTCGCACCGTCCGCGAGGTGGACCTCGACCTCCACGGTCGGCCGCCCGCGTGAGTCCCACACCCTGCGCCCCTGGAGTGTGGCGATCCGAGCGTCTGTCATGGCAGTGAGACCTTCCGACGTAGTGCTATCGATAGCACAATGGTGCGAACCGGCGGTGCTTGTGTCAAGGGGGGAGGGTCTGAGGTTTGGCTCCACGCTGTTCCGTCTCGTGACTCAGACGCGCGTCGCCTTCGTGCTATCGTTCGCACAACCCGCTCCCGCCACCTTTGTGTGGCGCTCCGGCGCAGACTCCGGCGGGCCCGCGTGCCTGGACGGACAGCACAGGTGGCGTGGGTTCGCCGGGCCGGTCGCGGCCGACAGGAAAGTGAGCCCCTATGACACCCGGACCCTCCGCGGCGCCCCTGATCCTCACCACGGTTGTGGCCAGCACGCGTCCCGGACGGGTGGGCAGATCCGTCGCGGACTGGTTCTGCGCCCGGGTCGCGGAATACGGGCGGTTCGAGTCGCACACGGTGGACCTGTGCGAACTCGCTCTGCCGTTCCTCGACGAGCCGCATCCGCCGGTCCTGCGGCAGTACACCAAGAGCCATACCCGCGCCTGGAGCCGGATCGTCGAGGCGTCGGACGCGTTCGTGTTCGTCACCCCCGAATACAACGGCGGCTTTCCGGCTCCCCTGAAGAACGCGTGGGACTACCTCGCCGTGGAGTGGCAGCACAAGCCCGCCGCGTTCGTCAGCTACGGGGGTGTCTCGGCGGGCACGCGGGCGGTGCAGATGGCCAAGCAGGTCGTGGCCAATCTGAGGATGCTGCCGATCGGTCCGACCGTGAGCATCCCGTTCGTCGGCGAACAGGTCCAGGACGGTGCTTTCCGGCCCGGCAAGCTGCATGAGTCGGCCGCCGAGCACCTGCTCGACGAACTGACCCGGACGGCAACCGTCATGCGGCGGCTGCGCAGCGGAACGTACTGACGCCGTGCCGCGCGACTCGGCGCCCGGAGTGATCGGTCACTCCGGCTGCCTTCGCGATCGCGGGTGGCGGACGTCCGTGACGTCGCGCCTCAGGCGGATCCGGGCGGAGCCCCGCCGTCCGGGGGCGCCGTGCTGCCGCGCAGGACCAGGGACCCGGGGGAGATCGACGTGTACGGGCCGTCGTTGCCCGGCTCCGTCTTCAGGCGACGCAGCAGCCACAGCGCGCAGCCGGTCGCCATCTCCTGGATCGGCAGCCCGATCGTGGTGAGTCCGGGCCCCCACCAGGAGAAGCCGGGCTCGTCGCCGAACCCGACCACCGACAACTCCCCGGGGACCTTCACGCCTTGCCGGGACAGCTCCTCCAGGACACCCAGGGTGATCTGGACCGATCCCACCACCAGTGCGGAGGGCGCGTCCGGAGCCCCGAGGAGCCGGCGCACCGTCTCGCGGCCGTGCTCGACCGACGACGGCGGTCCCAGCTCTGTGCGCCCCGCCTCGTCCGGCAGGCCGCCCTCGCGCAGCGCGTCGCGGAAGCCCCGCAGTCGTTGCGCGCCGGTGGGAAGCTCTTCGGGGCCTCCGAGGTAGGCGATGCGGGTGTGGCCCTGCGTCACGAGATGAGCCGTGGCCTGGCGCAGGGCCTCGTGGTCGTCGACGCCGAACCACTGGGAGCCGAGCAGGGGGTGCTTGCGCAGCAGCTGCAAGTGCGGGACGGCGCGCAGGAGTTTGGCGGACTCGCTGTGCGGGCGGGCCGTCGGCACGATGATGATCCCCGCGACGCGGTTCGCGGACAGCTCCCGCAGCTGGCGCAGCTCCGCCATGCGGTCGTCGTCGGTCTCCGACAGCATGAGCTGGAAGCCCTCGGCCTCCATGTTCTTCGACAGCTCGTGGGCGATGGTCGAGTAGAAGCTGTTGCGGATGTCCGGGATCACGAGTGCGACCACGTTGCTGGACGCGCCGCGCATCATGCGTGCCGCGCGGTTGCCGACGTAGCCCATCTCCGTCGCGGCCTGCCGCACCCGGCCCTTGGTCTCCTCGCTGATGCGCGGATCATCGGCGAGTGCCCGTCCCACCGTCGACACGGAGACTCCGAGGCGTTCGGCGATGTCCCTGGTCGTGATCACGTGAAGGGGCTCCCTGGACTGACTGGTACCGCATCGTCACCGACTCTGTGCCAACGATAGCACTCGCATTGTGCTCGGCGTTCGTTGAAGCGGGGCGACCGGTTGATCACCGGCGTCATGCTAACGTTAGCACTGCTGGAGGGGTCGTGCAGTCGCCTGCGGCTGCCTAGTTGCGGAGGTTTCCGTGCGGATCGTCAGGTATGCCGTCGGCGGCGTGTGTCACTATGGAGAATTCATATCCGGTGACTCCCGGATCGTCAGATGCGAAGGTGATCCCTTTACCGGGCTGTCCCCTGTCGGGCAGGTGGACGACGTCGGCGACGTCGTCATTCTTCCGCCGGTCGAACGGCCTCGGATCTTCGGCTTCGCATACAACTACGCCTCACATGTCGACGAAACCGACCGTGAGGTTCCGGAAGTCCCCGTGTGCTTCATGAAGCCGAGTACGGCCGTGGTCGGGCCGGGAGATGCCATTGTCTACCCGGCGGATGCGGAACTCATTCATTTCGAGGGTGAGTTGGTCTCCGTCATCGGTAGGGAAGCCCGTCATGTGAAAGCCGCCCAGGCCCATGCGTACATTCTCGGCTACACGTGTGGAAACGATGTCAGTGACCGCATCGTCCAACGCAGGGAGAGCGCGTTCGGGACGCTCCTGATCGGAAAGGGTCAGGACACCTTCGCACCCCTCGGACCCGTCATCGCGACCGATCTCGACCCCTCGGACCTGACCCTGACGACCCGCCTGAACGGCGCCGTCGTGCAGTCGGCGAGCACGGCCGACCTGCTGCTCACGGTCCCCGACCTGGTCAGTTACCTCAGCCGTCACCTGACGCTGCTGCCGGGAGACGTGATCATGACCGGCACACCTTCAGGAGTCGGACCGATCCGTCCCGGGGACGAGGTCGAGGTCGAGATCGAGGGCATCGGGGTCCTGCGCAATCCTGTGGTGGCCGACAGCCGTTGACGCCGTAGGGCGAGCGTGCATCAAGGGGCCCGCCCACCGCCGAGCGGTGGGCAGGCCCCTTTCCCGTGGCCGTCAGCGGACCGCGCTGCTGAACTGCGCCGGGCGGACGAAGGTGAGGGCGGCGACACCCATCAGTGGTAGGAGGGTGACCTGCAGCATCCCGGCCCCGCTCCAGCCGAACGAGTCCACCAGGGCGGCGAAGAGCAGGCCCGAGAAGGCCGCCGGCCCGTAGTAGCTGGTGACGAACAGCCCGGAAGCGCGTCCGATCTGGGAGGGGCGGACGGCCCGCTGCAACGCGCTGTTGGTGTTGGGGTAGATGAATCCCAGCCCGAAGGCACCCATGAGGAAGGCGAACACACACTGCACACCGACTCCCGCATGGGTCTCGTAGATGCCCACGCTGATGGCGGAGACGGCCAGCAGGCTGAGGATCAGCAGGGTGCGCTGGTTCACGCGGTCGCCGAGCCAGCCGCCGAAGATCGCCAGCATCCCGCCGAAGCCCAGGAAGCTCATGGCCAGGGCGGCCTGCTCGGCGGAGTAGTGGAGCGAGGTGATGAGGAACGTCGGGTAGAGGCCGAGAAACCCGTAGATCGCGACGCCGCTGACGACCGCGTGGACGGCCAGGGCAAGGGAGTTGCGGTTGTAGGCGGAGGCCGGCATGTGTTCGGCGTCCCCGGTCGTGACGGCCTGCTCGACGGAGCGCTCGGTCAGGGCGGTCCTGACCAGGAACGCGGAGGCCGCGGCGATCAGCAGTCCGGCCGTGCCGAACAGGTAGAAGGGGGAGTGCCAGGTGCCGTGCATGCTCATCAGCTCGACGCCGATCAGCGGGGCGATGAACACGCCCACGGAATAGCCCAGGCCGATGGTGCCGAAGGCGAGTCCGCGCCGGTGGGCGAAGTAGGCGCCCATCGCCGCGAAGATCGCGGCGGACTGCATGCCCTCACCGAAGCCGGAGACGACCCGGTACAAGGTCATGTCGGCGAAGCCGACGGCCAGAGGTGTGGCCATCGTGCCCAGGGAGTAGAGCACGATGCTGACCAGCAGTACCGTCTTGCGGCGGAAACGATCCAGGAGGTAGCCCGCGGGCAGGCCGGCCAGGGCCATGCCGAGGGTGAAGTTCGTCGCGAGGAGCCCGCCCTGTTCCAGGGAGAACCCGTACTCCTCCCGAATGCTGGGCAGCAGGGGCGGGAAGACCTGGCGGTCCATCGCGTTGACCATGTAGGAGAGGACGATCAGCAGAAAGCCCACCGCGATCATGGCCCGCGAAAGGGGAGGACGGCTGCTTTCCCGCGTCCCGTCGGCGAGCACTGCGCCGGTGTCGACTTGCGCTGCGTGAGTCATAGCGGCTCCTGAGGAGGAATGGGCCACGGCAGGCCGCGGCGATGCCTGCCGGCACGGGGAGCGTGCGGGCATCGGCGAAAGAAGAGGGTGAGCAGAACACGGACTTGATCGAGTCGGGGCCGTTGAGGCTGCCGCCGACTGGCGGAACGGGGCGAACGGCTGCCGCGCGATCGGATGCCGCATGCGGAATTCAGCCGTATGTCGCCCGTCGGGGACGTCCGTGGCTATGGCGTCTTCGACAGCCGGGTCTCGTGCAACTCCCTATTGTTCCTGCACGGTCGGCGTTGGCTGAAACCATGAAGGGAAGTCACCGGCGCGTCAAGATGTGAACGGGGGATTTCTTCGGTGGTTTCGATTTCTCGAGGTGGCCGGGTTTCCGGATGTGCGTGTCCTTACTCGCCGCTCGCACGCACTCCGCACTCTTGACGTGCCGAAGCACGTCAGTGCTATCGTTAGCATCGCGTGGCTGTGACAGAGTGATTCGACATGCCCCGACATCTCGTGACCCGTTCCAGGGGCGTACCGCGGCGTTGGCGCCGACCACAAGTCGGCGCACGCCGGCCGTTCACCCGAGCCCTTCGACCCTCTCCCTCCCGCCCATGGCGGTTCAAGGCCTTCGGACCTGCCGTGAGACGCACGATTCTGTGAGGACGACCTGCGATGAAACCACCGAGCCGCTCCGGCACCGTGCTGCTCACCGACTACGCCTGGCCCGACGACTGCGTCGAGCGGTCGGTCATCGAGCAGGCGGGCCACACCCTGGTGACCGGCCCCGCCGAGCCCGCCTCCGCCCAGGCGATCGAGGCGCTGGTGGCCGAGCACCGGCCCGACGGGATCCTGACCTGCTGGGCGCCCGTCTCCGCCACCGCGATCGGCGCCTCGCCGGACCTGCGCGTCGTGGCCAGGCTCGGGGTCGGCCTCGACAACATCGCCACGGACACGGCCACCGAGCGGGGCGTATGGGTCACCAACGTGCCGGACTACTGCGTCGAGGAGGTCTCCGACCACGCCGTCGGCATGGTGCTGGCCTGGACGCGGGGGCTGGTGGTGTTCGACCGCGAGGTGCGGGCGGGCCGCTGGGATCCCGCGACCGCCCGGTTGCGCCGGCTGTCGACGCTGACCTGCGGCATCGTCGGCTTCGGGCGGATCGGACGGGCCACGGCCCGCAAGCTCGGAGCGTTCGGCTGCCGGATCCTCGCCCACGATCCCCACCCGCTCGGGGACGTCCCCGGAGTGGAGCTGGTGGACCTGGATGAACTGCTGCGGCGCAGCGACGCGGTGATCCTCCACCTGCCGCTCACACCCGGCACGCACCACATCATCGGGGCCGGACAGCTGGCGCTGATGCCGCCGGGTGGCCTGCTGGTCAATGTCAGCCGGGGCGGTCTGGTCGACACCGACGCGGTGATCGAGGCACTGGCCGGCGGGCAGCTGGACGGAGCCGCCTTCGACGTCCTGGAATCCGAACCGCACGTCCCCGCCGCACTGCTGGACCGGCCGGGCGCCCTGCTCACCCCGCACGTCGCCTTCTCCTCCGACGCGTCGGTCACGGAACTGCGCCGTCGCGCCGCCGAGGAGGTCGTACGGATCCTGGCGGACGAGGCCCCGGCCCATGCCTGCAACACTCCCCGCGGTCTGCCCGCCGGAGCGGGTGACCCGCGATGAGCGCGCCGTCCACGCGGTCGGTCCCAGGCCCGGTTCCCGACACCGCCCTGACGGACTTCCTGATCACTCACCAGCTCGCCGAGGCCGGTGACGCCGCACGCTGGACCCCACTGGCCGGCGGAGTCTCGTCCGATCTGTGGCGGGTTGACCTGCAGGAACGGTCCCTCTGCGTCAAACGAGCCCTGGCGAGGCTGAAGGTCGCGGCCGACTGGCAGGCACCGGTGTCGCGCAACGCCTTCGAATGGGCGTGGATGCGGTTCGCCGCCCGGCACCGCCCGGACAGCGTGCCGGAGCTGCTGGCTCACGACCCCACCGCCGGCCTCTTCGCCATGGCGTATCTGCCCCCCGAGCGGTATCCCATGTGGAAGGCACAACTGCTGCACGGCGAGGTGCGGACGGTGACCGCTGCGGCCGTAGGAGAGCTGCTGGGCAGCCTGCACGCGGCCGCCGCGGGAGACAGCGCCCTCGCCGCGGAGTTCGCCACCGACGACAACTTCCACGCGCTGCGCATCGACCCGTACCTGCTGGCAACGGCCGCCGCGCATCCAGCCCTGGCCCACGTCCTCGAGGGCCTCGCCGATCGCACGGTCCGGACCCGCCTGACCCTCGTGCACGGCGACGTCAGTCCCAAGAACATCCTCGTCGGCTCATCGGCGCCCGTACTGCTGGACGCCGAATGCGCCTGGTACGGAGACCCGGCCTTCGACCTGGCCTTCTGCGTCAGCCATCTGCTCCTCAAGAGTCTGGTCGTACCAGGCCGCCGCGCAGAACTCACCACGTCGGCCCACGTGTTGGCCGTGGAGTACGCCCGGTGCGTCGACTGGGAGCCGCTGCCGGCACTCGAAGCCCGGGCCGCTTCACTACTGCCGGCGCTGCTGCTCGCCCGCGTGGACGGCAAGTCACCGGTCGAGTACCTCACGGAAGAACGGCAGCGTCTGTTCGTACGCACGGTCGCGGCGGCGCTGCTGCGGGCACCCGCGCCTACGGTGGCGGACGTCGTGGACGTATGGGCCGCCGCCCTGTCGGCCTCGACCGGGCTCGGCAATTCCCGGACCGCCGGGCCCGACCGAGGAGAGAGGCATGCGTAGAGTCGTCACCGGGCATGACGAGAGCGGCAGGTCGGTCGTCGTCAGTGACGGCTCGATCCCGCGCAGCCGGGAGTTCACCAGTCTGCCGGGCTGGGTGTCCCGCCTGCCATGGGCCACCGAGCCCGGCGAGGGGATCGACCGGGCCGGGGAAGACTCCACCTGCGAGGTCACCAGCCTGCTCCCGGCGCCCGGCGGCACCCGGTTCATCGTCCTCACCTTCCCGCCCGAGGCGGCGATGGCCGACCCGGCCTTCGACCCCGTCGCCTTCGACCGGGAGCAACGGGCCGACTCGCCGGGCCTCGCCGAACTCATCGAGCCGGACGGCATGCACGCGACGCCGACCGTTGACTACGCCATCGTCCTGCAGGGCGAGATCGTCCTCGAACTCGACGACGGCCACTGCACCCGGCTCTCGGCCGGGGACATCGTCGTCCAGAACGGCACGAGGCACGCGTGGCGCAACCGCAGCGGCCGGCCGGTCACGATGGCCTTCGTCCTCGTCGGGGCGGAGCGCGATCACTGACCGGGTGGGGGAGCGTCGACGCAGGAGGAGCCAGACTTCGGAGAAGGCAAGGCCGTGCTCGTCAGTGAGCACCCCGCATGGCAGCCCAGGGGCATCAAGCGCCAGTCGCAGGTCACGCGAGACAGCCGTGCCATGGCTGGCCGGCTGTCGACGTGTGCACCGCCGCTGTGAACGCAGGGCCGAGCACGTCCTCACGCTCGTCGCCATCGCCGCAGGCGCGGCAGCCCACCCGGCCCACGCGCAACCGGCTGAGCACGCCCCGGTTGCCGGCCTTGGCCGGTTCCGGCAGCTCCTGGTGCAGATGCCTCACGGCACGCCGTGCAGGGCGGCTGCGTCGCCCCTTGTCTCCTCGCGCTGCCGCGGCTCGTCCTCGACGACGCGGCTCACCGGTCGCCACTGAAGTGCTCGAGGACCTCATCGCTGCAGTCGTCCGCGCCGACCTTGCTTCGTGAGAAGGCCAGCACGCCGTCGTCCGCGCCTTCTCGCCTGGCCTTGGCCAGCTGCGTCTCGATGTCGGCGATGTGCTCGGCACACTCGGCGCTGACGGGTTCCTCGGGGTGCGGGTCCGGTGCCGAGGCGGCATTCAGCCAGGCGGTTGCGGCGATACCCACCGCGCATGACACCATCCACGCACCGATCCACGTGTGGCGGCTCGTCCGTATCAGCTTGCGCATCCAGGCATCCTACGAGTCGTCGACGGGTCGAACTCCTCACCGGGAAGCCGGTCGTGGGGTCGGTCACCGCCCCCCAGAGAGGCGTCGCCGTCGTCCGGGAGTCGTTCCCGATCCCCGTCCACGAGCCCTGAGGCACCGGCTCGGTCGCAGGAATCAAGGACGGTGAGACCCGGCCACTGCTGCCAGGCCTCACCGTGGCACCGACGCGCCTTATTGGACGAGCTCCCAGTCCTGTGATCCGTCGGCGACCGCGTTCTGCAGGGTGAGCTGCCCACCGGCGGTCGCACCGGTCAGGTACAGGCTCGTGTTCTTGAGCGACTGCAGTCTGTAGAAGCCGTCGCTGGTCTTGACGAGGTTCCAGCTGCCCGTCTTGCTGTCGTCGACCCACTGGCCGATCTTCTGCCCGACGGTCGCGTTCCCGGTCCAGATGGCCGCCGCCCGTCCGCCCGACTTGTTCAGCAGAGTCTTGCCGCCGTTCGGCTCGGACACGATGTGCCAGTACTGGGTGTCGGGGTTCGCCGCTGAGCCCGGGGCCTCCAGCCGAACGTCCGGCACATCTCCGTTGCCGATGTTCGCGTCGTTGGTCTTGTTCCCGGTGCCGATCACCTGGTCGGTCTTGCGGTTCACCAACTGGTGGTAGGCCCCGGCCGACTGGCCGAGGTCGACTTCGGCGAACCTGAGGGTCGACGTGCCCTGGTTGTTGAGTATCGAGATGCGGCCGGTGCCCTCGACGTACTGCAGATTGCGGCTGTATCCGGCCTGCGAGGTCGTCTGGTACTCCTTCCACGTGCCGTTGCTGCGACCGCTCTCGTTGACCCACACGTTGCCGCTGCCCGCGGCGTTGTAGACCAGGCGGCCACCGGGGAGCCTGATGACGACCGGGCTGCCGCCCGCCGCGAGCGTGCGGGAACCCGTATCACGCGGCAGGCTGTCGACGCCCGTGCCGGTGCGTGAGCCCGTGTAGAACTTCAGCGGGTCATCGGCGATCCGGTACCGGGTGTTGGCTCCGCCGCCCCAGTATTCGTAGGTGATCATCCACTTGCCGTCCGTCGTGCGGACGACGTTGGGCATGCCGGGGCGGCCGCCGCCGATCTCGGCCTTTCCGCCGCCCATGTCCTGGGTCAGGCCCGCGATGTCCACGACCGGATCGCTCCACGCGGAACTGCGGCCGTCCCAGGTCCTGTGCACCAGGATCTGGCCGTGCGAATCCGGGGCCGTGCCGTTGGCGGGGTCCAGGGTGGGCACGCCGGTGGCCGGGTGGAAGCCGGTGTAGTCGTTCTCGTCGGAGTAGTAGCAGACGAGTCGGCCCTTGTGGACCATCAGGTACGGCTCCCAGAGCGCATCCACCTGCTTGTTCGTGTTGGCGTCCGCGATGTTCTGGCCGACCGCGCCCGCGCTGCCGCCTTGCCAGCCGCCCGTGGCAACGACGTTGACGACCTTCCAGGTCGCACCGTCGTCGGTGCTCGAGTACAGCGCGATCGCCAGGTCCTTGCGGTCGCCGTCGTTGGACGGCGTCCAGTTCGGGTCGGCGGCCTTGTGCTCCTTGTAGTAGTAGTCGTCGCCCGACACGACACTCGCGAGGAGCAGCGTGCCCTGCTTCAGATCGCCGACGTCCTGCGGAAGGACGTACAGGAACGGGTTGGTCCAGTTGCTCGTGTACTTGGCGTACTTGGCGTCGCTGGAGAGCTGGGCGGGGGCCTTGACCTCGGACAGTGGCTGCCACGTCGTGCCGTGGTCGTCGCTCCTGTAGACCGGGAGGGTCTGCTGGTCCGCGCTGCCCGTCGCCGAGACGACCGTGGACTTCTCGAACGACGCGACCAGGCGCCCGCCCGGCAGCTGCGCGGATTTCGGGTAGACCGCGCAGTTGCCCCGCCCCTTCAGGCACGGCTCACTTCCGAGCTGGTACAGAGTGCCGCCCGTCGGATCGTACGCCTGTGCGCTGGTCATGGGTATCGCCAGCGCCGCGGATGTCGCGGCGAAGGCACCGAGCGCCCTTCCTGCTCTTCTTCTGTTCATGTCACTCCTTTGTGGGTCGATCAAGGCTGGGCGGCGGAGACGACGACCCGTACGTCCCAGGGGCCGAGCTCCAGTGCGGAGCCGGCGGGGACGGGGGCGTCCGTGAGGGCGTCGGAGAAGTCCATCGGCGCGGGGAGGCTGGTGGGCTCCCAGCTCCAGTTGTGGACGATGTGGACGCGGCGTCCGTCCGGTGAGGTGCCGGTGGTCGCGGTGACGGAAGCGGGAAGACCGCTCCATCCGCTGCGCGGTGTGGGGGTCAGCCAGGCGGTGAGCGCCCGGGCGAGGCCGCGGCCGGGTACCGTTCCCACACAGGTGACGCGTCCCTCGCCGCGGCGGCGTGTGGTGATGGCCGGCCAGCGGCCGAAGTGCGGGTCGTCGTACGCCGCGAGAACGTCGGCGTCGAGAACCGTGAGGCCTTCGATCCACTGAGTCGCTGTCGCGTCGGTGGGTACGTCGAACGGTGTGCCGGGCAGGGCGCGGACCGGAACCGCGCGCTTGAGGTTGCTGAACTCGTCGTAGGTGACGCCCGCTGCCTCGGTGAGGCGCCCGGGTGCGGGCTCGTGGCGGGCCCTCGCCTGGTGGTCGGCGTACGCCGTCCGAGGGCCGAGTACGAGGTGGCCTCCCGCACGGGCATAGGCGTCCAGCCAGTCGAGCGTCGCGTCGTCGACCACGTACAGTGCCGCGGCGACCAGGACCGGGTGACGGAGTGCGGCCGCCTCTGGTGTCATCGTGGGCAGTTGGCGGGCGTGGACGAGGCGCACCTGGCGGCCGGCGTCACATGCGCCCCGGTAGAAGGGGTCGACGATGCGGTGGTAGGCGGCGGGGTCCGGTTCCCCGTCCGGGGTCGCGAGCGGCGGGTACTTCTGCATCAGCCACTTGCTGGGCGTGGAGTAGACGATCGTGAGGTCGGCGTCCGGTTCGATCCCCGCGACGAGCGGTCCGGCCTTGGCGAACTCAGCCCCCAGGCGGGCCAGTTCGGCGTAGGTTCGGCCGGGCCGTCCGCTGTGCGGCAGAACGCCGCCCCAGTAGGTCTCGGCGCCGAAGCGCAGGGTCTGCCACTGCCAGTACTCGATCATCCGTGCGCCCCGCGCGACGAGCGCCCAGGCGGCCTGCCGCCACTGCCCGTCGTAGGCGGGCTGGTTGTCCCAGGGAAAACCGATGGAGCTCGCGTTGGTCTCGGTGACGAGGAACGGCTCCTGGCGGGAGGAGAACATCCAGTCCGCGGTCTGGTACAACGACCAGACACCCGTGGTCTTCCAGATCTGTTCGTGGTCGTCGGGCGTGGGGTCCGGCAGCAGGAGACCGTCCTGCATGTCGTAGTACGGGTTGCCGGAGGCGATGTCGAGCCCGGCGGACAACTCGTCGTCCGCGACTGCCTGGCGCGTGTAGGAGATGCAGGTCGTGACGAACTGACCGGGCTCGGCGTACTCGCGGACGATGTCGGCCTGCCAGCCGATGAACTCGGTGACCTGGCGGGCCTGGAACTCCCGCCAGGCGACGTCGTACTGGGGCTGGACATTGCCGTCCGGGGTCCACAGGTCGGCCCAGGTGGACAGGCGGTGCGACCAGTAGACCAGGCCCCACTCGCGGTTGAGCGTCTCGACATCCGTGTATGTCTCGCGGAGGTGGTCCACGAAGCGCTGGAAGACGCCGTGGTTGTGGAGGAGGTGCAGACCGGGTTCGTTGTCGACCTGCCAGCCGATGACCGCAGGGTGGCCGGCGTAGCGGGCGACGATCTTTCGGATCACTCGTTCCGCGTGGTGGCGAAAGGCGGGGTGGGTGAAGTCGGCCTCCTGGCGGGCGCCCCAGCCGTGGCGCCGGCCGGTGGCGGACTCGCCGGTGATCTCCGGGTACTGGCGGGCCAGCCAGGGCGGCACGGCGTAGGTAGGGGTGCCGAGGATGACGGAGATGCCACGTTCGTGGGCGCCGTCGAGGACCGGCTGCAGCCAGTCGAGGTCGAAGCGTCCGTTCTCCGGCTCCCAGGTGGACCAGACCGACTCACCGACCCGGATGACGTTGAAGTGTGCTTCCACCATCAGGTCGAGGTCGGTCTTCAACCGGTCCTCGGGCTGCAGGCCGGAGTCGTATGCGGGCGTGTACTCGTGGTAGTACGCGGCGCCGAACAGGACGTGGGCGGGCAGATCCGCCATGGGGAGAACCTCCAGGGGGTGAGGGCGACGAGGGTGGGCGCCTGGGTCACTGCTTGACGCTGCCGGTGGCCAGCCCGCTCTGCCAGTAGCGCTGGAGCAGGAGGAAGGCCACCACGAGCGGGACGATCGAGAGGAGGGAACCCGTCACGACGAGCGCGAGCATGTCGCTGTTGGCGCCGCCTCCGCCGTTCTGTGCCTGGGCGGCCCAGGACGACAGCCCCACCGTGATGGGGTACAGCTTGGGATCGTTGAGCATGATCAGCGGCAGGAAGTAGTTGTTCCAGGTCGCCACGAGGGTGAGGAGCACAACGGTCACCAGGCCCGGGGCGAGCAACCTGAGGGCGATGCGGCAGAAGATCCGTGCCTCGCCGGCTCCGTCGATGCGGGCGGCCTCCAGGAGGCTGTCCGGGACGGCGTCTTCGGCGTAGACGCGCATGAGGTAGAGACCGAAGGGATTGACGAGCGAGGGCAGGATGACCGCCCACGGGGTGTTGACCAGGCCGGCCTTCGCGAACAGCAGATAGGTCGGGATCGCCAGGGCGGTGGCGGGCACCATGACGGCGCCGAGGACCATGTTGAAGGCGATGCGGTCGCCGCGGAAGCGGAACTTGGCGAAGCCGTACCCGGCGGCGGCCGCGAGCAGGGCGGCGCCGACGGCGCTGACCCCCGCGTACACCGCGGTGTTGAGCAGCCAGTGCAGGAAGACGCCGTCGTCCTGGGCGAAGGTCTCCTTGATGTTGGTCAGCAGCTGTGGGGCGTGGGAGAACCAGAGCCCGAAACTGTTGAACAGGTCCCGGGTGCTTTTGGTGGATGCCGCGAGCAGCCAGCAGAGCGGCAGGAGGAAATAGGCGAGGGCGGCCAGCATGGCGATCGTCAGCGGGGTGCTGCGGCGGGGTCGGCGACGGCGCGGTCGCGCCGGCCCGGCGGGAGCCGGCGCCGCGACCTGAACGATCTCGGCTGAGGGTGCGGTGGTGGTCACGGCGTCCTCCTGCGGTTCGCGGTGAGCAGGACGGCGTAGGAGACGATCACGATGACCAGCCCCAGCAGGAACGACACCGTGGCCGCGTAGTTGAGCTGATTGCCCGTGAAGGCGAGGGAGTAGGCGTAGAGGTTGGCGGTGTAGGAGCTGCTGATGACATCAGGGGCGATCTTCATCAGCAGGTTGGGTTCGTTGAACAGCTGGAAGCTGCCGATCACGGAGAACAGCAAGGTCAGCAGGAGCGCCGGCCGCAGCGCCGGCAGCTTGATCGACCGGGCGATCCGCCAGGCGCCCGCCCCGTCCATCGCGGCCGCCTCGTACAGCTCCTGCGGGATGGTCCGCAGGGCCGCGTACAGGATGATCATGTTGTAGCCGACGAACTCCCAGGTCACGATGTTCGCCAGGCTGCCGAGCATCCAGCTCTCGCTGAGGAAGTGCGGTACGGGCAACCCCAGTTCGCGGCTCAGCTGGCTGAAGGGACCGAAGTCCGGTCCGTACAGGTAGCCCCACATCAGCGCGGCGACCACGCTCGGGACGGCGTACGGGACGAAGATGC
>NZ_JBEXSH010000025.1:0-25272 GCF_040613555.1 Streptomyces sp. NPDC006265 | reverse complement strand
TTTACAACCCGAAGGCAGTCATACCTCTTGCGTGTGTGGGCATGTTTCAGTCCCACTGTGTCCGGACGCCTTCTCAGGCCGGATACCCGTCGTTGCCTTGGTGAGCCGTTACCTCACCAACAAGCTGATAGGCCGCGCGCCCAGTCCATGGGATTGGTCCGAAACCGATGCCGGCATATCGGACATTATTCACCTGAAGTGGTGAACCATGGGGCGGATTACGCACGTGTTACTCACCATTGACACCACGAATCGGTGCCCCCGATATTGCGACGGACTTTGGACAGAGTCCATCCGTCGCAATATGAGAGAGAGTGACGCTACGGAAAACGGTGGCGGTACCTCTGTGTTAGCTCTTGCCACCACGTCTCCACTAACTGTCAGTCCCCATGCTGTGAAAGCCACGGACGTCCAGTTACGCGTATTAGGTCCTGGGCTATAACCCTTCGGCGACAGTAGGCACACTTCACCCCTGTTGCATACGCGCCCTATCGACACGTCGGTCGATAGTGGGGACCCCTCGGTCCCCGTGCAGAAACGTCGTTACCGTTTCCGTGCGTCTATATCCACTGTTGAGTTCTCAAGGAACGGCCGCTTCCTTTGTACTAACCGCCCTTTGTGGGGCGACTTTCCTCCGTGCGGTTTCTTTCCGTTGCCCTCACTCCGTTCCCCCGTTTCCGGCGGTCCGTCGTGCTGACAAGGAAGAAGTTACGGGGTGCGAGGTACCTCGCACAACCCACTAGGGCGAGATACCTCGCAGAAACGCCGTGCGCGCTACCTCGCACCCCATGTGAGCTGCACGTTCTCCGTAGATGTGACGTGGCTCACATTAGAGATGATCATGGAAAGCCGGCGATTAGCTTATGCCTATATGCGACTTAATGTCCGTTTCTTGTGCTGCTCGTCGGCACGGCTCGCAGTGCGCCTAGGGCATGCCTCGCACCGTGCCCAGCAGCTGCTAGCGGCCCTGAAAATCGGGGTGCGTAGTGGCGTGACGCTGTCTCCCTACGGCACGCACCACATAGGGCATGACTACGGCTCTCGGTGCGGCTCTCAGTGCTCGTTACGGCTCTCGGTGCCCACAGCGGCTCTCGGTGGCTCTCGTCGCCACTCAGCGGCTCTCGGTGCCGTGCGTGTGCTGCGGCTCTCGGTGGCTCTCGGTGCGGCTCTCAGTGCTCGCTACGGCTCTCGGTGCCGTACGGCACTCCGTATGCCCTACAGCGGCTCTCAGCGGCTCTCGGCATGCCCTACGGCTCTCGCATGCTCTCGGCAGGAATTCCGGGGGGTGGGGGGAGTGGTCGGTCCCTCCCCATACACACAGTGAGTAGGTAGCTACGTAGTGCCATGCCGCGCCGTGCGCACGCTCGGCAACCTTTCGCTACTTTCTGTCACCTTTCCCGGTCTACTTTGCGTCACTGCTGACATAGGTAAGCCTAAGTATCTGACGGTCTATTGGTATAGTGCGTGCGCTTGACCGGCCCATGCCTCTGACCAGTATGTATGCACGTTGAGTAACTCTCTGCGTATCTGACGGTCCGTTTGTCAGGGGGTGGCCCCACGACCCCGCACCGCTCGGCGAGCAGTAGCCTTATACGCTGCGTAACTATCGACTTTATGCAGAAAAAGGTGCGCCAAAAGGGTTGACGTGCCAGTGACTGACGCTGCCTCAGTGCACCGGCTCGGCTTTCTGCTGGTCACGCCGTACCCAAATGGGAATTTGGGAGTAACCCATAAGGTGCGAAGACCGGCCTAGTCGACATAGAGTGCGAAACGGGCATGTGCATGCGCATGGGAAGCCATGCAGTGGTCGGCATAATATGCATGCATGGGAATTCGGGCATAAGGGGCACCCCCACCCTTAAGTGGGCGAAGCCGGCTACTGCCCCCTGATGACTCGTATAGCCACCGGGTTGAGCAATTAGGACAGTAGCCCTGCGTGACTGGGGTGGGAATCGCGATTTCGTAGACGGAGAGCTCCGAAAGTCGTCGAGTCGATCACGCTGAGCAGTATCACAGCACATGCGCCGGCAGCGCTGTCGAGCTGGCAGCACTAAGCGTGACTATGGCGCTGGTCACAGGACAAAAGGTCGAAAAGGCCGGTGTGCGCAGGCGGCGGGCGTTACGGTTCCGCCCATGAAGATCGGGAGCTGGGTCGCCGCGGTGGCCGTGGCTGGGGCCTGGATCATTCGGCGTGCAATGCAAGAAGCGGCGGCGCAGTCAAAGACCGCCTCAGACACCGGGTACGACTGGTCCCAGAACGAGATGAATTGGTACTGGCGTTGCGAGTGCGGCGCTCAGTCTCGCGGCGGCGACATCAAGGCTGACACGGAGTACAACGCCCAGCGGCACCAGTGGCGCAAAGGTACGGGGCACCCGATGCCGGAGGTCTACCAGCAGCCCTCGTAGATCGGAGCCGATCGCCGGCGACCGTTACGACGTCGGGCACGCTGATGACGGTTGGATCACAGTCTGCCTGGGCGAGTAAGTCGGCTTGAGGCGCTGTCAGTAGACCTCGACGTACCTTCCGCGCATGAGCGATGAGTTGCAGAAGGAGCAGGACCGCGCGCTGGTCGAACTGGCCGCGGAGAAGCTGCTGAAGACATCGGCCGGCGCGGTCCAGGAGAAAGACCGCGATCGGTTCGTCCAGTCGCAGACGCGGGGGAGCGGTACGCCCGTGGTGGTCGACGACGCAGAGAGGCCGAGCTGCGTGATCGAGGTGTTCGCGCCGCGTTATGAGTTCGTCCTGGAGCACCTGGCGCTGGCCGGCTCCCCGCGGGTGGGCTTCGCGGTGGCTGCGTGGCTTTCGAGCGTGTACCGGCGCTGGGATGAGGCTTCGAGTGATGAGCGGCGCTGGGCAGTGGAGGTTGCGGCGGAGCTGCTGAAGTGCAGGAAGCGCGATCTGGGCTTCGGCCGGCATCAGTGGGTGCCGATCCGGGCCGCCGCGAGCGAGGCTGCGTGAGGACCTGGCCGTCGGCATGGCCGAAAGGGCGGTCCGTGGGGGACTTGTGAAGGCGCAGGTCAAGTGGTCCATACCAGTTGGTACGGATCGGTTGACTGCAAGTTAACGGCGGGTAAACGGGTTGCGTTCATGTGACCCTCGTCACAGCAACCTTTCGACCGGCTGCATGTCGTCACTGTCACCGAGCGGTGGCTGAATCAGCACTGTCAGTGGCGAATGCGCATGTGAGAGTGCTGTTACCCGTGGTCACATCGCCGGTGACTGAAGTGGCGGGAGACTTTCGCTCATTTCGTTCATGGAGCACAAGGAGATCCACAAGATGGTGAACAAGCTGTGTGAGTGGTAGATCTGGAACCAGCCGTTCAGGGGGTCCCCTGGGGGTGGTTGGGCAGGAACGTTTGCTTGGGCCGGCAAGGCCAGGAACTCGGGGGGAGTGCGCCAGTGACAGTGGTCGCCGATGCGGAGGGCACGGGAGCCATTCCGGCCCTGAAGGCAGTGGAGTTCAGCCGGCGGGCGCCGTTCGTGCGCACTGATGAGGATGTCCCCCATGAGGGGTCGCTGCCGGATCTGTACGGGTTGGAGATAGACCAGGCGATCGAGCGGGCGATCGAGGAAGGGCGGCTGCGGTGGTCGGTGAACCTCGGGACGGGAGAGACGGTGCTGAGTCGTTCGGATCGGGATTCGAACGTATGAGTGGATTGTGACTCACTCGGCTCAGTTGTGGCACAACTAGGCGCACAAGTTGACCAACTCGTGGTTTATAGTTCCTGCATTGCTGCATGAGCTTGGGTCCGCTGCGAGCGGGTCGTCTTGATTACTTTGCGCCGCCGGGTGCGGTGGGCATGGAGGGAGCGCCGTGGCTACTGAACAGCCAGGAGCGAGTTGCAACCGGCTAGTAGGCCATGACGACGCCGGCCGGGAGATCGTCTGCGGGAAGCCAGTTCCGGGGCATCCGCTTCATGTCGAGATCAACGGTTCCAAGGCCCTGGACCTGCTCCTGTGTGGTGAGCACAAGGCGGAGTGGTACGCGCACAATGAACCGTTCTTCGGTCGTGCGCAGGCGGCGAAGGTTGCCTTGCAGAAGCTGTTCGAGGACCACAAGGGCAACCTGTTCACCACGGCGGAGATCCGTGACTACTTGCGGGACGTCCTGAAGGGCCGTGACGAGCTGCTGCGGAGTAAGCAGGAGCGGGAGCTGGTCGAGGCCCTCCAGGACAAGGGCAAATTGAGCTTCGCTGCGGAGGACCTCTTCAAGGAGGTGCGCCGTCGCGAGGACGAGCTTGATGGGCCGGGTGAGTGGGAGGACGTGACTCCTTCTCAGGTTCGCGACTACCTCAACGGCGCGTTCGACAAGCGGGATGATCGGCTGTCGCCAGCGGACATGCGTTTGATCGCGGGGATGCCGGAAACGGGTATGCCTGCGCAGTCTTTGATGGAGCTGTATGCACGGCTTCGGCGGGAGGACCTCGACCGGGCTGGCGCAGTCGACGCGGCGATGAGCAAGTGACCTTATTGCCGTGCCGCAGCTGCGGTTTGCCAGATCGGGGTTGATCTAACTCAAGAGGGGCTGGATTCTCGGGAGACCGAGGCCAGCCCCTCTTGCTTTTCAGTGATACGCAAGGAGCGCAGCGGATGAGCGAGTACTTCGAGGACCAGACCTCCGTGTTGGGCAGGACTGTTCGCCGCGGTGCGGAGGTGTGGAACCAGTTGGACCGCGAAGAGGCTGCTGCGCGACGGGAGCGTGCCGGGAGACGCCGGGCGGACGCTCGCCGGCGAAACTCCCATAGCAGCCGGGTGGTTACCGAGGTGAAGGTCTGGCCTGAGGTGCTGGAGGCGGCCCTGAAGGCTGCCGGCGGTGATGCCAGCAGGCTGCGGATAGTCAGTGACACGGAGGTGTGGGTCGTCTGACCTGCGTAACTACCTGGCCAACAACTTGTGGAACAAGTTGTTCATCTAGTAGGCTCGGAGAGTCCCCGGAAGCGTTGGGCAACGCAGACCGGTGACACTCCGGGCCTTCTTGCTTGGCGGGCACCAAGCGCCGATGGCCTTCCCCAACACATCGACGGAAGGCGTGCGATGAGCGCTGAGCTCGTGCTGATGAAGGACGGACAGATACAGCCGTTCGCCGTGGCCGGCGCCTATCTTCTGACCAAGTCCGGTCGCACCCGCGAGGAATACCGACGCGACCTGCGCCACTACCTCACGTGGTGCGCCGAGTACGGCCTGGACCCCTTCAACCAGAAGCGCGCCCAGATGGACGCCTTCAAGAACTGGCTCGCCGAGCACTACGGCAACGGTGCGGTGAACCGCCATCTGTCCGTGGTCTCGGGCCTGTTCAAGTACGCGATGGCCGAGCTGGAGGACCTGATCTTCCGCAACCCGGCCTCCCTCGTGAAACGTGAACCCGTCTCGAACATCTCCCAGGCCACGGGCCTGACCTTCGAGGAGTCCGAGCAACTCCTGCGCGGCGCCGAGGCGTACAGCCTTCGATGCGCAGCCGTCGTACATGTTCTGCTGCTGACCGGCATGCGCGTCAGTGAGCTCGTGAACGCCGACATCGAGGACCTGGGCGAAGAGCGAGGGCATCGCGTCCTCCACATCGTTCGCAAGGGTGGCCGGCGGCAAACCGTCGTCATCCCGCCTAGCGCGTGGGCGGCCCTGGAGACCTACCACGACGGCCGCACCAGCGGGCCACTGATCGTCACGTCCACCGGCCGTCGGATCACCCGGCAGGGGATCTGGGACACGGTCAAGCGCGTGTGCCGGCGCGCGGGCATCCGAACGATCCGCACCCACGACCTCCGTCACACCTGCGCGACCCTCGCGCTGGAGAGCGGCAAGCCGCTGGAGGCCGTCCAGGACCTGCTCGGTCACGCGGATCCACGCACCACCCGCCGGTACGACCGCGCACGCAACAACCTCGACAACTCCCCGAGCTACGCGCTCGATGAGCAGCTCCGCGCCGTCGCTGCCCGCCGTCAGGCCGAGGCAGTGCTGGACGAGGCCGTCGAGGTCCTGGTCGACGAGGCCCTCCGTGAGGTGCTTGCCACCGCGGAACTTGTCGGCGCCTGAATCCGTGAGAGGAGAAAGCATGCCCGAGGTCTCGCCGGACTCTGTCCGGCTCTTCCGGGAGAACTACCCAAGGTCGGGGACATGCCCAGCGAAAGCGATCGACGACCCGTCCCCTCACCATGTCTGGGAGCGGACGCAGTACGGCAACGTCTCGTGTGCTGACTGCCGCATCCCGCACCCGGATGAGCCCCTGGAGCGGCTCACCGAGTCGGACCTGGACTGGCTCCAGAGCGTCTGCGACGCCACGGGGCCGCTGTACGGCGGCCGGCTGGCAGCGGACGGCATGAGGCAGTACCACGGTCTGGAACTGGTAGACGACGAGGAGGGCGAGGACCTCACCTTCTACCTCGTCGCCCGCGACGCCCTGCCCGCGCTGATCACCGCCTACCGCGCGCTTCTGGCGGAGATGGACCAGCGCTCCGACAGTCCTCAGCCCAGCACCCCGTCCAGGTTGAAGGCCGCGCTGATCAGCGACATCCGCGTCGTCCCCCAGCAGGAGGCCGCGTGAAGATCCCGGACACCTTCATGGGCTTCGACCTGGAGACCACGGGCGTGGACGTGGACCACGACCGCATCGTCACGGCCGCCATGGTCGAGGTACTCCACGGCGCTCCAGTGCGCTCGCGGACCTGGCTCGTCGACCCCGGCATCCCGATCCCCGAGGGGGCGACGAGAGTGCATGGAATCACGACCTCGGTGGCGCAGCGGGACGGCATGAACTCGATCCGGGCAATCGCTCAGATCGCCGGCGAAGTCTGGGGAGCCCTCACCCACGGCATCCCGCTGGTCATCATGAACGCCCCGTACGACCTCACGCTGCTGGACCGCGAGTGCCGGCGTCATGATGTCAGCCCCATCACCGAGATGCTCGACTTCGCTCAGGACGCCATCATCCTCGACCCCTACGTTCTGGACCGCCACGCCGACCCATACCGCCCCGGTAAGCGGAAGCTGGAGTCCCTCGCCGACTACTACGGCGTGACACTGGAAGGCGCCCATGAGGCCAGCGCCGACGCTCTGGCCGCCGTTCAGGTCACCCAGAAGATCCTGCGTTGTGCCGAGGACCCGCGGGCGGTCCGGCGAACCACCCACCACAACCAGGTCTACGGCCGCGAATTGGCCGAGCTCTACGCCAAGCAGAAGCTGTGGTGCGCCGCGCAGGCCGCGAGCTACCAGAGCTGGCTGCGCCGCACCAAGGATCCCAAGGCCATCGTCAACGGAGCCTGGCCCATCCACCCCGCACCCGAGTCGGCCATGGAGGTCGCTGATGCCGCATGACACCACCGTTGTTGACTTCGAAGCCGCGGTCGCCGAATTCCACCGTGCCTTCGACGTCAGTGACGACGAGAGCACCCCCCAGGCGCTGCGTGCTCTGGTGCAGGCTCGCGTCACGCTGATCCGCGAGGAGTTCGAGGAGGTGGTCGAGGCCCTGGAGAACGTGAGTCTGGTGGCCGGCACCGGCGGCTACCCCGCGAAGGAAATGGAGCACGTCGCTAAGGAACTGTCGGACCTGCTGTACGTGGTCTTCGGCACTGCCGACCTCCTTGGGATCCCTCTGGGCAAGGCGTTCGCTGCGGTGCACACCAGCAACATGTCCAAGCTGGGGGAGGACGGCAAGCCGATCCGGCGCGAGGACGGCAAGGTCCTGAAAGGCCCCAATTACCAACCGGCGGACCTCGCGGAGGTATTTGTTGATACCCTCACCAACCACCTTGCGAAGAAAGCCGCATGAGGTAACAGAGTATTGGTCATCCCGCTTAGCATTGAGGACATGAGTCCTTGACGCTGAAGGCGGTCTGTATGCTTCACCACCTGATCGCAGAAGCGGCCCCAGGAAGCGGTGTCAATTTCGACAACCCGCTGATTCTGGGGCCGCTTGCTGCGTTTGTCTTCGCGATCTTCGTCAGCGAAGTCGTCGTTCCCGGAAAGACCTACCGACGGGAAGTCGACGAAAACGCGAGGCTGAGAGATCTCGTGGAGCAAGTCATCCCCCTGGCAGAGTCGATGACGACGACCGCGCAGGAGATGGTAACGGCGACAAGCCGCGTCACGGACGTGATGGACCGCGTCATCAGCACGCTGGCCGACCCCCGCCGCGACGGCTGAAAGGGACGACCGTGGCCTTCTGGAGTACCAAGCGTCCCCAGCACAACACGATAGATCTCGCGGACGCCTCAGCGCGCATGGACAAAGCAGCCGTCAAGCTACGCCTCACCGCCATCAGGGCCCGCCACGCCACCGCCGACGCCCGACGGTTCACCGACCGCGTCGAAGCCCAGATCGTGAACAACCAGGGAGCAGCATGACCACCCGTAAGACCACCAAGCCCGAGGACGAGCAGCGCCATCCCTGCGACAACCACCCCTCGCGCACGGCGGCCCTGAGCACCACCAGCGGTGGCGCCCACAGCGAGATCCACCTGTGCAGGGAGTGTGCCCGAGCAGCCGGGAGGCTGTGATGCAGGTGTCCACATGCGTGTGGTGGCAAGGACAGCACGTCCAGGCCGGCCGCTGCTGCCCGCACAAGCCCGGCGTCGAGATCGATCCCGAGGGCACGGAACACCCGGTCGGATGGACCGTGCAGAACCCTGGAGGCAAGGATGCCCAATAGGGGATGGAAGCCGCCCCCGGTCAAGCAACTGCCCGAGCCGGCACTGGGCAGCGGACGCTACTCCAAGAGGCAGGTCGACCGCCTCCAGGCGTACGACCGGCGGGACATGCGGCCCAAGACCCGTCAAGCGCTGGAGGATTTCGAGCAGACAGGCAACACCGACAAGCTGCTCACATTCAGCACCTGGCCGAACCACACGATCAACCGTGACCGGCCGCGCACCGTATCCGCCGGCTACGACTCGAAGTCCCACACCCTGCGAGTCGAATTCCGCAACGGCGAGACTGGGCGCGGGCGCCCCGGCGGACCCGTTTACGAGTACTACCGCGTCTCTCCGAACGTCTGGAAGAACGTGCGGCGTACCGGGTCCGAAGGACGGAACATCGTGAACAAGGCGCTCGAAGGCCACCCCTACCGCCGCATCCGTTAACACAATACGAAAATCGACACTAGGGTGCGGCGCATGAAACTGCCTTTCTTTGTGCGCCGCGTGCCCACCCTCAAGGGATTTCCCATCACCTACAAGACGTGGACCCAGGAGATGCGGGATCCCTTTCGCCGCGGCAATACCCGAGTCTTCCGGCTTCCCTTCCGGCAGGGAATCGGCGTCGGTAAGTGGACCGAGACGCTGCCGAGCGAGGACCACGCCCTGGTGGCGGTTCTCGGCAACCCGCGCCCGTTCATCCCCGGCCGCGATGTCTGACGAGGACCTGGCCCGCCGGCAGGTGGCGCGCAGGAGCGAAGACGTGGACGAGGAGTGGGAGTTGCTACAGATGCTGGGACTGGACGAATGCAGCTGAGACGACTGCTGGAGCGACTGTGGCCAGCGCACCGACTGAGGGAGCGAGCGGAGCGGCGGGTCAAGCTGCTGCCGCTCGTGGAGCTGCTGGACGCGGCCGACAACACAGGCTCGACGATCGCCGCGGCGCTCTACCGGCACCGCAAGCAGCCGAGCGAGGAAGCCCTTGCCGAGGCCGTGGACGGGGTGGTCGCCCTCGCGGTCATCATCAGGGAGATGGAGGAGCGCCAGAAGGCGTGAGAAAGCCCCAGCCCGCCTTATCGGGTTGGGGCTTCGTGCTGCTCGGGTCAGGTGAGCGGGAAGGCCCAGGAGACGCAGATCGCGTAGAAGAACAGGCTGACCAGGACGATGCCGCCGGAGATCGTGAGCAGGTGAACGCCGGCCTGTGCACGGCGCAGGGATGTCTCGACCTCGCGGGCGTAGGGGCCGACGCTGAAGCCGGCCCAGCGCATGCGGCGGGTGAGGCGGAAGGCGATGGCGCTGAAGAGGAGCATCGTGATGGCCATCGGGGCGAGGGAGTCGCGGAAGCTGCCGGAGGCGTGCCAGGTGTAGGCGCCGACGTAGAAGGCCAGGAGTGTGCTGCCCCAGACGCCGAACCGGTACATGAAGACGAGACGCTTCTCGATCTGCCGGCCGGCTGCGACGACGTACGTTTGACGGTCGGTGAGGTTGTGGCCCGGCTGCGCACGCATTCGGTCAGCCTCTCCGAAAACGCCCTGCGCGAAGTCGTCTTCGGCCCCCCAGTTAACACTCACGGCCGCCCCCTCGAATTGTGCCGGTGAAGTGAAGCAACTGTAGCGCCGGTCGGGGGCTGAGGTGCTAACACAATTACTTTGACCTTTTTTACCCTGATTGCACTAATTGGCGCAATGTGGGGTAGTGGATGACTTCGACGGCTGTAGACGGAACTCGAATAGAGGACGACGAGGAGTTCCTGCTCCCTGTCAATCCCGAGGTATCCCAGGAAACCGTCGACCGCATCATCGAGAAGATGTTGCTCGTCATCGACGAGCTGTCCGGACACCCGCTCCGCGACTACCAGGTCCCGCTCGCGACACGGATCCTGGAGTCGATGATCCTCGGCGACACCGCCAAGATCACCGCATGCTGGGCGCGACAGTCCGGCAAGAGCGAGACGCTCGCCAACACCCTCGCCGCAGTGCTCATCATGTTCCCTCGCCTGGCGCCGATCTTCCCCAACCTTCTCGGCCGCTTCCGCGAGGGCGTCTGGCTCGGCGCCTTCGCCCCAGTCGACGACATGGCGGACAACATCTACGGACGCATCGTCAGCCGGCTCACCAGCGAGCGGGCGTTGGAGCTGATGGCCGACCCGGAGATCGACGAGAAGGTCGTAGGCAAGGGCAAGGAGCTGCGGCTGGTCAAGTGCGGAAGCCTCGTCCGCAAGCAGACGTGCCACCCACGCGCCCAGATCGAAGGCCGCACCTACCACGTCGTGTTGATCGACGAGGCTCAGGTCGCTGACGAGAAGGTCGTCAACAAGTCCATCTCACCGATGCTGGCCTCGACCCGAGGATCCATGATCCTCACGGGAACGCCGACCTACACCAAGGGCGTCTTCTACAAGATCATCCAGCAGAACAAGCGGCACGCGACCAACCGCGGTGCCCGGCTGAACCACTTCGAGGCCACCTGGCGCGACGTGGCGAAGGCCCACCCTGACTACGGTGTCTACATCCGCGGCGAGATGCTCACGATCGGGGAGGACTCGGACGAGTTCCGTCTGTCCTACCGTCTCCAATGGTTGCTCGACAGGGGTATGTTCACGACCTCCGAGCGCATGGACGAACTCGGCGATCAGTCGATGCAGACCGTTCACGCCTGGCACCGGACGCCGGTCATCGTCGGCATCGACCCGGCCCGGAAGCAGGACTCGACGATCGTCACCGTGGTCTGGGTGAACTGGGATACGCCGGACGAGTTTGGCCATTACGAGCACCGGATCCTCCAGTGGTTCGACCTGTCCGGCCTGGGCTGGGAGGAGCAGTACTACCGGATCTGTGATGCGCTGGCCAACTACGCCGTCCTGGCCATCGGAATCGATGCCGGCGGTATCGGCGACGTCGTCGCGAGCCGGCTGCGCGTCCTGATGCCCGGTGTCGACATCATCGACCTTCCCTCCGACCGCGGCGCCCAGTCCAAGCGGTGGAAGCACCTGATGGAACTCATGCGGACCGACAACATCTCCTGGCCGGCACATTCCAAGGTCCGCAGAACAAAGGTCTACCAGCGGTTCCGGCAGCAGATGGAAGACGCCGAGTTGGATTTCCAGGGCCCCAACGTGATCGTTCACGCGCCCGAGGAGGCCGGCGCCCACGACGACTACGTCGACAGCCTCGCGAACGCCGTCTACATGACCGCCGACCTGTCCATGCCCGAAGTCCAGGAGGAGTCCAACTTCTTCTACGGCCGGGCCGCCTAGGAGCCAGCGTGACGATCGACCCCAACTACCACAGCTTCGACCCCAACGACCCGTACAACATCCCCGGCTGGACCGCGGTCAACCAGCTTCCCGGCCCTGGCTATCCCACGGCCAATCCGCCAGCACCCTTCCCCGCCGACGTCACCATTCAGACCGTCGTGGCGACGTACATGGTCGAGGGCGGCCAGCCGTTGCCCGGCAGCGTGCTCATCCAGGCCGACCGGCGCTACCGCGACACGGCTACCGGGGACGTGGTCGTTCCCAACGCTCGCCGGCTGAAGGTCGTCAACGGGGCCCTGAGCGTCGACCTGCCGGCAAGCGACGACCCCGATCTCGATGAGCCGTTCCTGTACTCAGTGCATGAGGTCGTGCCCGGCGGCCGGAAGTTCATGATCAGCGTCCCTCACGCTGCGACCGGCCCCCTCAAACTCCACGACCTGGTCGTCGAAGCCGATTACAAGGAGATTCAACCGCCCCGCATCTACACCCTCAGCCACCGGCTCGGCGGATACTGACGAAAAGCACGAGGGCCCCCCAATCGCACGGGTTGGGGGGCCCTCGCATGCGAAGGCGATTCAGGCGTTCGACAACGCGTTGTCCTTCACTGCGGCGACGAAGGACATCCACGAGGAGGCAGGGAAGACGAAGGCGCCCTTCTCAGGGGCCTTCGAGTCCCGAACTGCCAGCTCGGTACCAACGTGCAGGGTCTCAACGCACTGGGCGTTGCCTCCCTCGCTGTAGCTCGACTTCGTCCAGCCCGTGGCCGGGAGGTCCCTTCGGATCATCTTTCCCTCTACTCCTCGTAGTCCCGCATCGCGTTGGTGATCAACTCGGCGGATTGGCGTGACGATAGGGCTGACGAGCGGATCTCGTCAAAGAGCTTGCGGTACACCTCGACATCACCAGCATCCTGCATGTATAGCGCCTTCGACCAGGTGCTGACCTCCACGACGTCGAGGGCGTTGGTGTCGTCGTTGACGAGGGTGCGGAAGCTGCCGTGTAGGCCAGCGTAGACGGCCTGCTCGAACGGTACGACCTGGATTGTGACGTGCGGTTTCTTCGCCAACTCCAGTAACTGGGCGAGTTGCTTCCGCATGACCGCCGCACCGCCCACAGGTCGGCGGATGACCCCCTCGTCGAGGATGCAGACCACCTGCGGAGGCTGCTCGCGTTCGAGGATCTTCTGCCGCTCCAGGCGGAGACCGACGTAGTGCGCCACTTCCTCCTCGGTCAGCGACGGCTCAAGCCCTTCGATCATCGCACTGGCATATTCCGCTATCTGGAACAAGCCTGGCAGATGCATGGTCGCGAACGCCTCGACTCGGGTGCACTGCGACTCCAGCTCCACCATCTCGCGCATATCTGCGCGCAGGTCGTAGTCCGGCAGATACTGAGTCTGCCCGCTCTCACGCAGGAGCGTGAGGAGGTCCTCGGTCACCTTCGGGTCGTCGACCTTGTAGAGCGTCAACAGGGCGAGCAGCTCCAGCCGGCGAGGTCTCGTCTTCCCGCCCTCGATCTTGGAGATCTTGCTCTGCGTGCCGTCGATCTCGGCCGCGGCATCCTTCTGTCCCACGCCTGCGGCTTCCCGCAACCGCTTCAACTCGGCGCCGAGCTTTTTCTGCCTCAGCGTTGGGCCTTGTCGACTTGCCACATCCCCTCCTTGAGCAGGGCCAAGTCTGACGTACGGCAGCAGGAGCATGGAAGGTCCCCCCGGCTTGGCATATGCCAACGACACTAGGAATTTTGGCCTCTGGGCATTTATTCCCTCAAGCATGTTGCGTCCAGGCATTCATTCAGTCCAGTCTGGATACACAGCGACGCGACCCCGCCCCGGAGAGTCAACTTCCGGTGCGTGGGCCTGCCTTGGTGCCGACAGTTGATCTCTGGAGGCGGTGTGATGACCCGCATGCACGACGGCGACCGCGAGTGGACGGTGCCTCTCGTCGTCCGTCCGCAGGACCTTCACCGAGTGCGTCGCATCGTTCGGGCCCACCTGCGGTTATGGGAACTGAAACCCCTGGTGGACGACTCGCTGAAGATCGTCACCGAGTTGCTCACTAACGTGCACCGACACGTGGATGGGCGAGCAGTCCTGATCCTGCGGGCGACCACCGACCTCTTGATCATCACGGTGCACGACAACTCTTCCGTTGTCCCGACGGTCTGTCAGCCGGACTGGGACAGCAGCACTGGTCGCGGTATGTGGTTGGTCGAACAGCTCTCCTACTGGTGGAAAGCCGAGCCGACGACGGACGGCAAGGACGTGCAGTGCGCACTCCGTGTCCCCACCACCGAGGACGAACGCCCCACCGACCGCCAGCCTGTGGGGTGTTCGGCGTGATGACGCGGCAGCCGGCGAAGTGGGCACCACCCCTTACAGCAGCAGAGCTAAAGAGCGTGCGCGACGCGGTACGCAGGTGGAAACCCTTCAACGGCGCCGACCTGCTGGACGACATCAGTGACGTCATCGACGAGGTCCCGCCGGCCGAGGAGGACCTCGACGACCTGGCGCAGCGCCTCCGCGGCCACCTCATGCAGTTGGTCGACATCGCGAGCGCCAACAACGCCGGGGAGAAGGACGAGGCAGCGGCCGGTTTGATCGAGCGGGCCCGAACTGTGCGCTCCGAGGAACTGCCTGGCGACTACCGCAGCGCCATCGCACTGCTGCGGCGCATGGCCTGGTCCGCGAACGAGTTACACGAGCGGCTCGGTGAGATCCGGGCCCTGAAGAAATCGGCGTGACCGACGATGTTTACCGAAACGCAGGAGGGCCAGCTGTGACAGTCCTCGTACGCCCGGAATTACCAGCGGGCGCTGACCCCCTGTCTACGCCTGAACGACGGGCTATCGCTCTGGCCGCGCTCGGCCACACCAGTGTGGAGATCACGGGCAAGCTGGCCGAGGAGAGGCACAGCATTCCCGCGGTCGGCTTGGGGCCGATGTGGGCCGCCGCGGCAAAGAAACTCGGAGCCGAGCGCAGCCGGCCACAGGGTCGGCAGCCAGAACTCGTCTTTCGCTCTCGGGTCCACGGGCTCCTCGATCTGCCTGACCCCGAGGATGCCGGCTGGCTTCCGCCTGACGTTCTCCACTACATCCAGGCGCTGGCCCGTGGCAGGACGCTGAAGCAGTACGCGCAAGACGACCTGGACGTGGCGGTCTGGGAGGTGGACGAGATCGCCGAGCACGCCAGGAAGCTGCTCGGGCAGGCACCCACCCAGGCAAGCCTGGTCTACCGGGCGCTGCCGCAGCTTCTCCGCACCGTGCAACCGCCAGTTGAGGACGCTGGGACGGACCTCCTACCCGCTGCGCGAGCAACGGCGATCGTCGCCAGCCTCCAGACGGAATTGCCTGGGAGTATCCGGGCCGTGAGGGCGGGACGGCTGTGGATTCGTGCCGTCCTTCCCGCGCTCGGCTGGGCGGGCTCCGTCTTCAAAGCCGCCGAGGTGGTCACTCCCTTGCTTGACAACGGAGTACACCACGGCCTACCGGATCACGCGAGGACGCAGACGCTCACCCTGCGAGTCGCAGTAAACGACGCCGGCGAGCTCGTCCTCGACGTGAGCGACCTCAACCCGTCATTTCCCGACTTCGATGCTGCCGTGCGCGGCGAAAAGGGACGAGGTCTGTGGCAGGTCGCTCACCTCGGCGCCCGCGTGACCCGGTTCATACCTCAGGAAGGAACCGGCAAGACCGTGCGCGCCATACTCGCCCCTGGGCCGGTGGAACTGTGAAGCAACACATCCGGAACCGGAAGAGCGCTCCGCACATCACCGTGGCGAGGGCAGCTGCATGAAGCGGACCAAGACTGGGCAGAGACTCGTGCCGTACATCACCTCCCGAGAGGGCGAGTACGGCGCGCTGGAGTCAGAGCTGACCTTGAGCCTGAACGCCTTCGGGACCATACGCCTCGCCTACCACAACGAAACCCCGGACGACCGCGGTCCGCGCGGTGAGCTGTGGGCGCGCTGCGACCAGTCGCTCAATGCGGCCGGGCGGCCAACTGGCAAGCCGCAATGGCGCATGGTTAACCCCACCCGGCAGCGCCAGGCGATGGAACAACTTCGGTGCCAGATCGCCATGTGCTCGGCCGAAACAACCAGGGGCTACCTCTTCCTGAGCGGCGCCCAGGAAGACGCAGGTCGCCGCCCAGGTGACCCAGTGCGGACAGCCCAGCCGCCCGTATGCCTAGAACACGCGCGCACCTCAATCGAACTGTGCCCGCACCTCCGAAAGGGGCACATCGCCTTCGTTGCTCGTGCGACCTCGATCTGGGGCGTCATCGGTACCCGGTATCGCCTCACAGCAACCGGACTTGAGCCGCTCCCCGGCAACGACGACGAAGCGCCAGTGCTGTACGGGCATCCCCAAATGGGCTGGGTCCTGGCCAGCCAACTCGTGCGCGAACTGACGGATTACGAAGTCGTCAGCCTGGACGACCTCGTGTCCGCCGCCTAGACCGCCCCTGACGGCCGGCTGCTTCACGCCCAGCTGTCAGGGGTGCCCACCCCGCCCAGCGGACCCGCAAGGCCACGCCCGATCCGCTGGACGGCTCCGGGCTGCGGCACCGGTACCACACGCACGCCTCTCCCCTGGGCGTGAAGCCGGTGCCGCAGCCCTCCACCCGATGAGCAACGGAGGAACTGTGACCGACCTCGGAATGCCCACTGTCCCCAGCCAGACCCGCAAGGAACTGGCTGGTGGAGTCGAGTACGCCTTCGGCGGCCAGCACTTCGACGCCCCGGCGGACCTCGACATCAAGGCCGCCGCGGAGGCTGCCACCGCTCCGCTCTCCGTGATCCTCCAGGTGACCAAGCGGTGCAACTTCGACTGCTCGTTCTGCTCGGAGACCCTCCAGAAGCCGGACCCGACCCTCGACCAGCTCGACACCATTCGCCAGAACCTCGCGGGCGTGGGCCGGGTCTTCCTCTCCGGCGGCGAGCCGATGATGCGCAGGGACTTCGGCGACATCGTGGACATGTACCACCCTCACCACATCCTCGCTGTGCCCACCAACGCCACCAAGGGCCTGGAACACGCCCGCCGCATCACGGGGAAGATCGCGTACGCCAACATCGGGTTGGAAGGCCCCCGCGCCACCACCAACCGGGTCCGCGGGAACTACGACCTGGTGATGCCCGGCGTCCGTGCCTTGCAGGAAGCAGGCATCCCCCTCGCCCTGTCGGCCGTGGTCTACCGCTCGACCCTGTCCGCGCTGCCCTTCACTGTGCAGATCGCTGACGTTCTCGACGCGGGCAAGGTGAAGTTCATCATGCCCCTGCGCAAGGGCAACGCCTTGGATCTGCCCGACCACGAGTTCATCACCGACGAGGAGGCCGAGGACACCTTCACCCGGCTGAAGGCCGCGCGGTCGGAGCATCAGTGGTCCCCTGCCCTGCGCCTGACGACGTGGACCCCGGCGAATGAGGGGCACATGATCTGCATCGAGCCCGACGGTAGGGCGCAGGCGTGGCCCGTGTACGACGGCAAGGACTTGTTCGAGTACCTGGGGAACGTCCTGGAAGAGCCGGTCAGCGAAATCTGGAGGCGCTACCGGTTCAAGGAGAACCACTTCTCCAAGTACCTCGGGCGCTCCATCCACACCGTCGGCCAGGGGGTGTGAGATGCAGCAAGCCACCAACCTTCTGTGGCCGGAGACCCCATTCGGCTCGGTCACCAGCCCGTGGCAGAAGCGGGCGAAGTGGCTGGTCGGCATCTCGCTGCTGTGGGGCGAGGCCGGGGACGAGCCGGTCCTCATGGGCGCTGGCATGGTGTTCATCAGCGTCCACCGGACCCGTTCGCGGTCCTTCTCGGCGCCGCTGGCGAACTTCGGGTATCGAGTCCTGGTGCCTGAGGCCATGGGGCAGACGGATCAGATCGTGCACGAGCTCGACAACGTGCTCGTGCAGTCCCGCAGGCAGGCTCAGATCATCGCCTGGCACAACGGGGCAGACGACCTTCACGTCCTGCAACAGCTTCCCCGACCCGAGGGGGCGGGCCGGTACGCGGGCGTGAGCGCGGTCGCTGAGGCGTGGAAGCGGCGCACCACCCGCGACCCGTCCACCGCCGGCTGCGTGGACAGCAGCCACGACCTCGGTCCGGCCGGGCTCATCAGCGACACCGCTGTGGCCCACGACTTGGAGCCCATGAAGTCGTTCGCCGGCGAGCAGCAGCAGGCCAGCGCGCAGGAGGCGTGTGAGGCGCTCGCCGACGGGCGTGCCGCGGACTACGCGCCGGAAGCCCTGATCGGAAGCGTGCTGTCGTCTGCCCTCACCACTGCCCTGCTCGGCGGCAAGCACGCCGGCCGCCTCCACTGGGAAGGCAGCGTCAGCATCTACGAAGCCCTGGAACAGGTGGCATGGCAGGCCGCCCCGTCTCTCCTGGGCGGCGTGGCGACGACGCGCAACAAGTAGCGTCCGACGGGGCCGGACGCAACCGGCGACCGGCCCCGTCCAACGGCAGGAACAATCCATGATCATCAAAAGCAGCTTGCCCGCCGCCCGAGCCTTGCAGCCCCCGCCGCTGCGCTCCGGAACCGTGCGCATCGCGTCCGTCGACGTTGAGTGGACGAAGAACTACCGGGTCAGGAACGGGCAGCGGCCCTTCTGCTACAGCGTCGCCTGGCTCGACCTGCCCGCCGACGACACCGCGGACCTCGCCGTCACGCCGTTCGAGTGGACCAGCGTTTACGTCGAAGAGCCTGACGAGATGGACACCATGATCCGGCACGCCGCGGCGACCGTCGCCTCGGCTGCGGATACGGCCACCATCATCACCGGGCACCAGTTCTGTGCCGACCTGTCCGTCTTGGAGGCCAACGCCCCCATGGACGCCGTTCCCGCCCTGCAACAGGCCCGCGAGCAGTGGCGGCAGCGGCGCGACGCCGACCCGAACGCCAGTCACTACGTGGACACCCGGTACGACGCCGGTCACCTGCTCACCAACCCTTCCCGGCGCCTAGTGGACGTGTGCACCGAACTCGGGCTCGATGTCACCCAGCCGGAGCTGCTCAAGGCGTCTATGCCTGCCTGGCACCGACGCTGGATCGATGACGGGCAGGTGGAAGGCCGGGAGCGCGTCAGCGTCCTGAATCTTAGGCACTCCGTCTCAACCGGCTACGTCGCTGCCCTGACCGCGGGCCTCGCTCAACGTCCCGACACCGGCCTGAACGTCAACCGAGCCATTGCCGAGGGCGCCAAGGGCGCCTGGGACTGGCTGGACAACCCCACCTTCACCGCGCTTCTGGAGGACACGTGCCCATCCGCGACTGCCGCGTTATCGCCATCGAAGGCACCCAGGCGGCCGGCAAAACGACGCTCGTCCACGCCCTGACCGCGCACCTGCGCGAGCAGGGCGTCAACGTTGCGTGCACTGGCGAGCCCGCCAGGGTCAGCCCCTTCATGGAGGACATCGTCATCCACGACAAGGGTTCCTTCGACCTGGTCGCGGAGGTGGACCTGTTCGCGCAGCACTTCACCGTGCCCCTGCGGGCCGCCCGCCACCACCAGCTCCTCATCACCGACAAGACCCCGGCGAACGTGCTCGCCCTCGCCGGCCTGGTGCTCGACCCGGGCGAACCCGGCGTCGGCTCCGTCTTGGGCGCGGCCGAAGCCCTGAGCCGGGCCTGGATGCCCACCGCCTACGACCTGGTGGTGTACTGCGGGGACCGATACGACCAGAAGGCCGGCGGCGACCGCATGCGGGAGAAAGTCCTCGCATTGCAGGACCCAGCGGACAAGGCGATTCGCGACGCCCTCCGAGGTGTCCCGAGGCTCCCGGTCCTGGAGATGCCGCTCGGTCTCACCGTTGCCGAGCGTGTCCAGTGGACCGTCGAGCGCGTTGACGAGATGGGGCTGCTCGCCGTCTGAACCCGGCTAGAGTCCCCTACCGGCAAAGCGCCCCACCGGTCGGAGGACAAAGCACAGTGCCCCAGCAGCCCGTGAACGACGTAATGCTCATCCTGGAACGCGACGGAGCCGTGTGCCTCGCCGAACGGCAGGGCACCGGCTACGCCGACGGGATGCTGAACCTGCCCTCCGGGAAGCTGGACGAGGGCGAGGACGTGTACGACGCCGTAAGCCGCGAGGCCCGAGAGGAGACCGGCCTCATCATCGAGCGGGACGCCCTTCGGATCGTGCACGTCATGCACTTCCGCAACCCCGAGGGAGAGCCCCGGATCGGCTGGTTCTTCGTCGCCCGCCACTGGGAAGGCGAGCCCCGCAACATGGAGCCCCACAAGTGCGCGGGCCTGTCCTGGCACCCGAGTGACCAACTCCCGGACAACACGGTGCCCTACAACGCCCTGGGCATTGCTCACTATCTCAAAGGCGAACCATTCTCGGTACATGGCTGGTAACCTCAAAGAGAGCCCCGGTCGTCCGTTCCCCCGTCGGACGGTCGGGGTCTTCTGCTACCTATAACACTTTCTGGAAATGCGCCTCACCCTTGATTTGAGACGTCTCGCAAGGAATTGAGGAAGCATGGCAGGAAACCTCGCCCCGGACCCCCATTTCCCGGAGAAGGGTCACTACGACTACGGCGTCAAGGCTGGCCACAACACCGCCCGCCGGGGTCGCCTCCGCTTCGAGGAGGGGATCGCGACTGACACCGACATTCCGCAGGAATTCGGCAAGGGCGTCATGCAGGGCTACAAGACCGCGGCTGGCCGGAACAACCACAACGCCAACGTCTTCGAGAAGCCGGCGGCCGAGACGATGCGCGAGCGCGCCCACGTCGGCAGCGCGGCCTGGCCGGAGGCGCCGGAGTTCCTCGGCAGCTTCGCCCACGGCGCCGGCCACGGTGCCGAGCAGCGCTTCGAGATGGTCGTCCGTGACGGCCACCACCAGGAGCGACCGAACTACGCCAAGACGTCGGACTGACGCCAGCACGATGAAAGCCCTCTGGGAGACCAGGGGGCTTTCTTGTTTCCCGGCTAACACTCAGCCCAGCCTCCGTGTGAGGATTGGGGATAGCGCAATTCGGCACATCAACTCATAGCACCGCGCCTCCATTACAGGTGCACCACTCGGTGCTTAGTCGAGGATGTGTCGGTTGTCCTTCGCCTTCTATCCGCCGAATCAGCGCGCGGCCGGCTCGGACCTCACCATCTCCATCAGCCCCCTGGGCCTAGTGGAGCTGAGCGACGAGGACTTCGAAATTCATGGTCCGCGGCTGAACCGCTACGCCACCAATTTCGCGTTCTACCTCGGCCACCACTGGGCCTACCGCCGAGAAGCCGGCGAACCGCAGATCACCCTGAACTACGTGGCGACCTTCGCGCGCTACATCAACAACTTCTGCTTCTCCAAGGGTGTGAAGTTCGCGGTCCCCAAGCGATACGAGCACATCGTGCCGGCCCTGCTGAAGCGGGTCTGGGAGGTCGACAACGACAAGCAGTCCCTGCTGAACTCCATCGGCGAGCAGGGCGGCATCACGGGCGACTCCTTCGTGAAGGTGGCCTACGAACCGCAGTGGGTCGACTCAGCCGACGGTGTGCATCCGGGCCGCGTCCGCATCCTCCCCCTGAACAGCGCGAATTGTTTTCCCGAGTACCACCCGCACGATAGGGACCGCTTGGTCGCGTTCAAGCTGCGCTACAAGTTTTGGACGACCGGCGCAGACGGGGCGCGGATGGTGATGACCTACACCGAGGTCCTCACCGACACACACATCGAGGAATATCTGAATGACGAGCTGATCGACTCCCGCCCCAATCCGCTCGGCATGATCCCCGTAGCGCACATCCGCAACATTTCCGTCTCCGGCTCGCCCTGGGGCCTGGCCGATATCGGCGACATCATCTCGATCAACCGCGAGCTGAACGAGAAGATGACCGACGTCTCGGACATCATCAACTACCACGCCTCGCCGACCACGATCATCCAGGGCGCCAAGGCCACCAACCTGGAGCGCGGCCCGCGCAAGATATGGGGCGGCCTGCCGGAGAAGGCCAAGGTCTACAACCTAGAGAACGGCGTGGACTTGCAGGGCCCGATGGGCTACATCCAAGTCCTCAAGACCGCCATGCACGAGATCATGGGCGTCCCCGAGTCGGCGCTCGGTCAGATGCAGCCGATCTCCAACACCAGCGGCGTAGCCCTGTCCATCCAGTACCAGCCGCTGATGAACCGCAACAGCATCAAGCAGATGAACTACGGGCTCGGCTTGCGGCGCATCAACGAGCTGGTGCTGCGGACCCTGTTCTGCCACGAGCCCGAGACGCTGGTCTACGACCCGTACACCGACGGCATCAAGACCGACGATGACCAGCCCGACCTCCTCGACCCCAACGACCCCCAGGTCTACCAGGTCGACTGCGTCTGGCCCATGCCCCTTCCCGTCGACAATTTGGTGAAGCTGAACGAAATCCAGGCCAAGCTCGCCATCGGACTGGAATCCAAGCGCAACGCTCTCGTCGAACTCGGCGAGGAATTCCCGGACGAGCGCCTGGAGGAGATGTTCAGCGAGCAGCGCCGGGACGTTATCGAGCAGGGAGCCCTGGAGCTTATCAAGGCAACCATTTCCTCTGCTATTCTCCAGGTAACTGGAATTGCTACAGAGGAAAGTGGTAAACCAGCCCCGTCAAGCGGGGGAGGCTCGGCCCAGCCGGGAACTCCCGCTGACAATGCTCAGACCGGAGTTCTTCCCGGTGCAACCGGGATCGACCTCGGTGTGGACACCAAATCGTTGATTGACCAATTCGTGACCATGGCGTACGGCACAAAGCTGCCGCAGAGCCGGAATTCGGAGGATGCCAGTAACCAGGAGTCGAGCTAATGACCGTTCCGACCACCGCCACCGCCCCTGTCCCCGCAGGCACCCCGAACGACCAGGTCCTCACCGTCCCGGTCGTCCCCGAGGAGCCCAAGGCGCCGCAGACGGACGGCCGATTCACCGCTGAGGACCTGGAGAAGGTCCGGCGTGAAGAGCGCGAGAAGCTCTACGGCCGCCTGAACCAGCAGGACGAGATCCTCAAGGCCACCAAGGACGAGCTCGAAGCCGTCCGACGCGCCCGTGAGGAGAAGGAAGCCGCTGAGGCTACCGCCCGCCAGCAGGCCGAGGATGAGGCAGCGGCGAAGCGAGAGGCGGAACTGTCCGCCAAGACGCTCCTGAAGGAGCGCGAAGAGCAGTGGGAGAAGCGCTTCACTGACCTCCAGTCCCAGTACGAGCGGGACCGCGAGCTGTTCGCTCGCGAGCAGGAGTTCGCGCGTATCCAGCAGGTCCGCAACGACCTCCTGGCCGCGGAGGCTGACCACATCGCTCCCGAACTGATCGACCTCGTCCAGGGCAACACCGAGGACGAACTCCGCCAGTCCGTGGAACTGATGAAGCAGAAGTCCTCGGCCATCGTCGCCCAGATCCAGCAGACCCAGGTCGCTGCTCGGGCCTCCATGCGAGGCACCGCTCCCACCGGTTACGGCGTCGGCCCGGCCGACACGGACGCCGGCTACCGCCAGTTCAGCGCTGGCGACATCAAGAACATGTCGATGTCGGAGTACGCGAAGTACCGGCAGCAGCTCCTGCCGGCCGCCTCCGCGGCTGCGCGTCAAGGCATGTTCGGCTAACCCGCCGCACAAGTAAGGGATGAGCATGGCATCTGCCATCACCGGTACGCCGAATCTTTCGGCGTCTCCGACGAACTACTCCGGCTCGAACTCTCAGCTCTCTCCGGCGATCCAGGAACTCTGGTCGAAGGAGATCCTGTTCCAGTCGATGCCGATTCTCCGGTCTCGGGCCGCCTGACGTAGCGATGCGTCAGTGAGAACCACGCTGTATCGGTGAACCCCTCCTCCTCGTAGCAATCATTCGTAGCACGGGGAATACCGAGGGAACCCAACACCTGGGACTCCGTAGAGACTACACGCGAGGCACCTCCCACAGCTTCAGCTCTTAGGTGAGAAGTGAGTTGAAGCTGGAGGTGAAGATATAGTCCGAGCTTGCGGGATGGAAAACCGTAAGAGCCAGGCAGAAATGACCCGGCCCCGCAGCCAGCGGGTAACAAGCGCGAATTGTCGAGCAGTTCGCAGTCAAGAAGACCGAGCTCGGGGTCAGCCCCGGTCTCACGATCCACTTCATGCGGTACGACAACCTGGGCGACGCGTCGCAGCTCGTCGAAGGTGTCCGCATGGAGACGCACGCCCTGACGGCGTCCCAGTTCAGCATCACGGTCAGCGAGCACGGCTACGCCATCGCCGTCTCGGAGCTCCTGCTCAACTCCTCGTTCGACGACGTCCTCGCGTCCGGTTCGCGCCTTTTGGGCAGGAACATGGCAAAATACCTGGATGAGCAGGCTCGCGACACCCTGCTCCAGGCGTCGTCCGTTCTGTACGGCTACGACAAGTTCGCCACCACGGGCAACGCGATCACTCGGATCTCCCCGTACGACAAGGGCGCTCCGGCCGCGAACCGCGCCGGCCTGACCGGCAACTACCGGTTCACCTCCGCGCTGGTCAAGGACATGGTCGAGACCCTCGCGACCCGAAACATCCCGCGATTGGGCGATGTTTACGTCTGTTTCGTACACCCCCATCAGAGCCGGTGGCTGCGCGAGGACCCGACGTGGATCGAGTCCAGCAAGTACGCGCAGCCGGGGGCGTTCAGCCTTGGCGAGATCGGCCGGATCGATGACGTGATTTTCATCGAAACCACCCAAACCAAGAAGGTCGCCAACGGCAACGGCACGACCCCGGCCGACGTCTACCAGAGCGTTTGCATTGGTGACAATGCCTTCGGTCACGCGATCTCCCTCCCGGTCGAACTGAGGGACGGCGGCGTCCAGGACTTCGGCCGTGAACACCTGCTGGCCTGGTATTCTATCTTTGGACTCGGTCTAATCACGGACGCTTCCGTGGTCATCGCCGAGACCAACTGAGACGTTCGCTATAGCAAGATTTCGGCCTCTTTCCGGTCCATCGCAGGCAGGCTCCGCTCCGGGGCCTGCTTGTGGAGACCCCACAACACTTCCCTGAGTAGGAGAACCACATGGCGACTGCCCGCAAGCCTGCCGGAGACCTCACCGGACGTACCGCCGAGAAGCTGGCACGGGAGCGTGACTCCGAGGCCAAGGAGCGCGCGAAGTCGATGGCGACCGCGACGATCGTTGCGGAATCCGAGAAGTCCAACGTCGTCGTCGACCTGGTTGAGAAGCCCAAGCCGGAGGTCGAGGAGCAGCCGGTCGTCGTCGAGGAGTCGGACCGCGTCATCCGCGTGAACGCCGACCTGAAGGACGTCGTGATCGGCCAGGGCAACTACTTCGACTTCGAGGTCGGAGTGCAGTACCGGGTGCCGGCGTTCGTTGCCAACCACCTGGAGGAGAAGGGGCTGATCTGGCACTGAGCCAGCTCCGAGTCCGTGGGGGAGAGGGGGCACTCCCTCTCCCCTTCTTGTCTGCGCCCC
>NZ_JBEXSH010000024.1:0-25464 GCF_040613555.1 Streptomyces sp. NPDC006265 | reverse complement strand
GGACGGCCGCGGCCAGGATGCTCCCTGCCGCGGCGATCGTCCGCACGCTCGTGTCGCCGCTGTCGCCGGCTTCCGCGGTCTCGTGCGCCTCGGGCGCCTGCGTGGGCGTGCCGTGCTGCTCCCCCTCGAGGTCGGGCGCAGGGCTCTGCGCGGCCGGCTGCTCGGTCGGGGTGTCCGGCCGGGCGGTCGGCTGCCCGCTGTCCTGCCTGTCCTTGTCCGCGCCCTGGCCGCCGGGGGTCTGGGCCGTCTCGCCCTTCTCCTTGTTGTTGTCGGCGCCCTGTCCCGGATTGTTCTGGGCGGGCGGCTGCGTCTGCTCGGCGCCCGGCCGGCCCTCGGTTTTGCCCTGGTCGGCGGGCTGCTCGCTCGGCGGCTGTGCCTCGTCCGGCTTTGAGTCGCTCCGGTCGCTGCCGGCTGCGGTGCGGATCTGCAGTTTCCAGCCGGGGTAGATCTCGTCGGGGTCGCCGAGGGCGCGCCCGTCGTCCTGCTTCACGCCCTTGTTCGCGTCGACGATCCGGGGGTAGGCGTCGGCGTCGCCGAGCTCGTCCTGGGCGATGCCGGTCAGCGTCTCGCCCGCGCGCACGGTGTGGGTCTCGGTCGTGGCGGCCTGGGAGCCGGCGGTCTGTGCCCGGGCTCCGCCCTGGTCGGCGGTGGGTGCGGGGGAGGCGTCGGCGGGCAGGCGCAGGGTCCAGCCGGGCTGCAGGACGGTGGTGTCGGCGGTGACGAGGGAGCCGTCCGACTGGCGTACGCCTTCGTTGGCGTCGACGATCCGGTGCCACTCGATTCCGGCGCCCAGGCGCTTCTCCGCGATGTCCCAGAGGGTGTCACCGTCCTGGACCTGGTGGACCGGCCCGCGATAGGTCGACGAAGCCGGGGCCGACGTCTCGGTCTGCGTGCCGGCGTTCACGGATGCCGTGGCCGCGGTGGCCGAAGCGGCAGGCGCCGCGGTGGCCGGGGTGGCCATGGCCGTCCCTGCGGGCAGAAGGATGAGGATGCCGCCGACGAGGGCGCCGGCCAGTTGCTGGGAGCCCCCCAGCATGCGGATGCGGGGCGCCCGGACGTGGCGCAGCGCGGCGCCCGTCTCCAGCACGACGGAGATCACGAAGCTGATCCAGCCGTACCAGCCGATGAGGGTGACCGCGCCCAGGAACAGCTGGCCGGTGTCGGGGCTGGTGAGGGCGGTGGTGATCTCGCCGACGCCCGGGACATGGTCGGGCAGGACGCCGATGCCCAGCAGCACGGCGGGGACGCCGGCCACGAGGGCGACCAGGGCGACCAGGGCGAGAAGCGCGCGGGCGATCGTTGCTGCGGTGCTTCGGTTTCTCATGACCCCTACCCCTGGTAGACGAGGTTGGCGCTGCCGGTGCCGGTGACTGTTCCGCTGGCGCCCCCGAGGTAGAGGGCGGTGTACGTCTCGGTCACGGTCACCTCCAGGGACCCGCCGTCCTCGCTCACCCGGACCGAGCCGTTGACGCCCTCGCGGCTGAGGTAGGTCCGCGCGGCGGCCACGGCCGCGTTGCGGTCCACGCTGACGCCTTGGCCGGAGATGGCCTTGCCCGCGTCGACGGCCTGGCCGCCGGCGCGTGCGGCCTCGTGCGCGACGCCCTCGGCGTGGGTGAGGGCCCGGAGCTTCCCGGCGCCGTCGTAGACGAGGGCGGCCACGAGGAAGAGCGCCACGATGGTGACGAGGACGAACAGGCTCATCGCACCGCGGTCGTCGCGCAGGGCGTGACGGATCCGCGAGGTGAGAGCGAAGCGGGCGGGTGTCATGCGGTGGTCCTGTCAGCCGCGCTGGCGGTAGGAGTCGATAGACGAGGTGAAGCTGCTGGTCATCGTCTTGGCACCGGGCAGGCCGGGCAATCCGATATCGGAGAGCCGCACGGTGCACGTGACCGTGGCCGTGGTGCTGGCCGGTTCACCGATCGGTGCGGCGAACCCGCCGGTGGACACGGAGACGGACGTGGCGGTGCACTGCAGACCCTGTTGGGTCAGCACGCTGCGCGCCATCTGCGATCCGGCGGTGCTGGCGGACCCGCCGGTGCGTTCCAGCGACGCGGCGCGCGCCGCGTTGCGGGCTGCGGTGTCGACGGCGTTGCTGGCGGACCCGATCCGGCCGAATGCGACGACCAGGAGCAGCACCATGATGAGGACGGGAAACAGGATGACCGCTTCCAGCGACAGCGAGCCGCGGTCGTCCCTGAGTCTGTGGATGAGGGTCACCGGGCCTCCGTGACACGCTCGGCAGCCGCGTCGGCGTGCTGGTCGATCCTGAGCTTCAGACCGGGGATCATCGTGTCGACGTAGCCGGTCACGCGGATCGTCACCGTCGCCCCCTTGCTTCCGCTCACCGACGTGCCCGAGATGCTGCCGCCGGCACGGGAGAGGAACTCGCGGGCCTCGGCGGTACCGGCGCCCGCTGACGCTCCGCGGACACGTGCCGACTCCACTCCCAGCTGGGCGGCGGACATCGCCACATTCTTGGCGTGCCACCACAGTCCGACGTGTACGACCAGCAGGATGGCCATCAGCACGACGGGAAAGATGATCAGCATCTCCAGGGACATGGCTCCGCGATCCCGCGCGTCGCGTTCGGCGAGCGCGCGGGACCAACGGCGGACAGTCCTGCGGAGGCGCATCACTTGATCGTGGCCGCCTTCTCGCTGATCTTGGTGGCGATCACGGCGACGGCCACACCGGCGGCGACCACGAGACCGGCGATGATCATCATGGTCTCGATGGATATGGCACCGCGGTCGTCGCGGGCATCGCGCAGCCGGTCGATGCGGGCGGCGAAGAAGGCCTTCAGGAAAGCGAAGTTCGGGTCGATACCCATCGTGTTCTTCCTTGTCTCTTGCGGGAGTTAGCTGGCCATGATCCGCGAGATCGCGGGATAGCCGATGTAGACAGTCATGATCAACACGAGCATGGCGACGGGCATCACCATTTTTTCCGAGGCCATGTTGGCCTGGGCCTTCGCAGCGGTGACCAGGGCACCGGAGAGCGACTTGGCCTGCGCGCCGAGGGTGTCGCCAACGGCTGCGCCCTCCTCGCCGGCGATGGCGATGATGTCGGCCGGCGCTCCGAGTTCGGGAACGTCGAGTTCGAGAGAGAGACGCTTGAGGCCCTCCCACGGGCTGATGCCCTCGAGTTCGGCGCGGGTGATGGTGTCGCGGATCTTCGCGAAGACCCAGCCCTCACCGACCTCCGCGGCCCGCTTCAGGGCCTGGGTGGGCGCGGCGTCCGCGGCACGCTCGAGCTGGACCAGGCGCAGGTATGCCTTGACGGCGTACCGGAAGTCCTCCTTGGCTTCCACGGCCTGCTGCTTGAGCTGGAGATCGGGCAGCAGCCAGAAGATGACCGCGAGCCCCAGCCCGGCGATCGCCGGGATCGCCACGGGAAAGGGGTAGCCGGCCAGGTTCGCCAGGCTCACCACCAGCACGGGAAGCAGCAGTCCGTACAGGGCGAGTGCGAGCTTGCGGCCCAGGTGCGCGGCCGGGGAGCGGCCCACGAGTTCCAGCTGCTGGCGGGGCAGGCGCAGGGTGCCGTCCCCGACGGTGCGCAGCAGGAAGACTCCGGCCTTCTCCATCAGGGTGTTGGCCTGGCTGTCGCGGTTGCGTTCGAGGTTCTCCAGCCGGGTGGCGTCCATCCTCGACAGCACGTCGCCCAGGTCGGGCCGGCCCGGGAGGACGCCGCGGGCGGCGATCACCAGGCCGAGACCGGCGACGGCGCCGCCGATGACAGCGTAGGGAGAGAGGTTCACGGCGTCTCCTCAGTGATCTGGCCGCCGGATCGGTCGGCCGGAGACAGGAACCGGGGCGCGGGCTCGATGATCGCCATGCGGCGCATCCAGACCTTGACCAGGACGAAGGCGATGGCGACGAAGACGAGGACGAGCTGTCCCGTGACGGTGTTGTAGGGCTCGACGTAGGTGCCGGAGAACGCGGTGACACCGAAGATCCCCAGGCAGAAGATCGTCACCCAGCGGTCGTTGGTGCGCGGCTTCTGCCGGTCGGCCTCGACCTCCCGGCGGGAGAGGACCTCGTGCTGGAGTGCGCCGGCGAGCTCGCGCAGGGCCTTGCTCAGGCCGCTGCCGCGGTCCGTGACGTGCAGGATCAAGAGGGCGGCGACCTCGTCGACCATGGCGTCGTTCAGGTCGTCGGCGAAGGCCCGGTAGGCGTGCTCGGGAACCCAGCCGGCCTGCTGACGGGAGACGAGCAGACGCACGTCCTCGCGGATCGCCTTCGGCACGGTCTCCAGGCTGCGCTGAATGGTGGCCTCCAGGCTGACACCGACGGTGTGGATGTCGGACATGCGCCGCACCCACTCCTCGATCGCCTCCAACTTCTCGATCTGCGACTTGCCGGAGCCGGACGTGTTCAACAGCCAGGGCAGGCCGGTCACGACGGCGACGGTGAGCAGGCCGCCGACCAGCCACCCGGTGAACAGCCATACCCCCAGGCCCGCCACCACAGCGCCGGCCAGCCGGACCTGGCCGCGCGCCCACCACGACGTAGGAGTACGGGTGTCCTTGACGAAGAAGCCGCGGATCTTGCGCTCCAGACGGCTGCGGCGCCGGACCGTCGTCGAGGGCGCCCAGCCCACGCCGCCGGCCACGGCCACGACGAGACCGCCGACAGCCGCAAGGCCCGCGAGCGCGGCGAGCAGGGAGCTGAGGGTGAGCGTCACAGCGGCACCACCGTCTCCAGCGGCGCGCCCCAGCCGCCCCACGGGCGCTGCAGCACACTTCGGTCCAGGCCGGCGCGCACCAGGTCTTCCAGGTTGGTCTGGGAGATGTTCCCGTGCGGGACGGCACGGGGTTCGCGGCGGCCGTCCTGCTCGCGCGGGGCGAAGACCATCTGGTACGAAGGCCGGCCGCCCTCGCCGATGCCCGTGACCTCCATGACGTGGGACACGAAGCGGTGCTTGCGCCCGGGCTTGCCGTCCGGGGCGACGAGTTCGCTCTCGTCGACCAGGCGTACGTAGACGACGAAGTCGACGGCCTGGGCGATCAGCCGGTAGGCCAGCGTCTCGGTCATGCCGATGCCGGCTTCCAGACACAGGGTCGCCAGACGCTCGATCGAAAGCTGAGGGCTGCGGGCGTGAAGGGTGGCCATCGACCCGCCTTCGCCCTCGTTCATGGCGTGCAGCATCGGCACGACTTCCTTGGAGCGGACCTCACCGACGATCACGCGCCGCAGCGACATGCGCAGCAGCTGCGGAAAGAGGTCGGAGAGGTTCAGCTCGCCCTGGAGCTTGCCGTCCGCGCCGCGCTCACCGTTCGACTCGCGACCCTCGTAGGCGACGACCTCCGGACCGTCGGGGTCCTCGTGGAGGTGGAGTTCGTACTCCGACTCCAGCGTTCCCACGCGCTCGGTGCGCGGGATCTCACGGGCCATGGCACGCAGCAGTGACGTTTTTCCGACGCCCTGGGAGCCCACCACGATGACGTTCTTGCGACCCCGGACCGCAGCGCGCAGGAAGTGGGCGAGGCAGGAGTCGATGGTGCCCCAGCGGACCAGGTCGTCCAGGCCCTGCCCGCGGGTGCGGTGGCGGCGGATGACGATGCTGGGCCTCGGCGTGACGTACGCAGAGGCGGCCAGGCGGGAGCCGTCAGCCAGCCGGAGGTTCAGGTTCGGCGTGGCGGGCGTCAGCGCACGCTCACCCTGTCCCTGCATACGCGCGAGGTGGTTGATGAGGTTGATCAGGTCCCGGTCCGTCTTCGCGATCGGGTCCCACGTCATCGTCGGGCGGTCGGCGTAGTCGACGCGCACCTTGTCGCCGTAGATGATGATGTTCTCGACGTGCGGGTCGTCCAGGAGCGGCTGGAGACGGCCGGCGCGGAACAGCTCGTCGAAGACGGCCTCTCGCACAGCCCTTTCCTGCTCAGGGCTCAAGTCCGTGCCGCTGGCCGCGTACTTCGTCGCCCATTCCGAGACGACCTGCCTGATGACCGACTGGCCGCGCTGCCGGCGGTCCTGCTCGGTCATGGACGCGTCCGCGCCCGCGGCTTCGCCGATCTTCATGCTGGCCCGGGAGCGCAGTTCGGCGATCACCTCGTGCCCGACCGGGAGCGCGGCCGGCCCCGAGGCGTCGGAGACGCGCAGGTCCTCGGGCAGACGGGCGGGAGAGACCTGGGCGGGCACCGGTCGCAGGACAGGTGCGCCCTGCCGGGTGGTTTCGCTGAGGGCCTGGGTGAAGAGGGTCGTGTAGTCGGGGGCCGGGGTCTCCGGCCTGATGTCGGTCATGATGCCCTCCCGGCGACCGTCGGCAATCCGGCCGGCCGCAGCTGCACACGGCGCCTGGTCACCAGTTCGTTGATCGTTTGGTGGGCGGTCCGTGCGGAGCGCAGCAAGGTCCGCGGCATCTTCTTGTAGGCCCCGTGCGTGAGGACGTCGGCACTGTCTGGGTCCCACGCGAGCATGCCGACCACGGGCGCCTGCAAGTGCTGCTGCACCTGACTGGAGTTGAAGGAGCCCTCCTCGATCAGGAGCACCCCCAGCGCGTCGGAACCCGTCCCGTGGTGAGCCAGTTCCTCCCGCAGAACCCGCACCGCGGGCGCGGCGGCCGCGATGGAGGCCTGGGTGGTCCGCACGACCATGAGCACGACGTCGGCGCGGTGCAGCAGGGGCGTCGGGTAGCGGGTCATGCTCAGCCGGGACTCGGACTCGGTCAGGATGCGGCCGGCGTCGATGATCACGTCGTGGCCGGTCTGGTCCATCACGCTCAACAGACGGGAGATCGGGTCCCAGGTGCGGCTGAGGGAAGCGGCCTGCGTGGGATCGGTGAGCCCCGGCAGAAGCAGCCGCTGCCCACTGTTGTCGCGGTCCAGGCTGACGAAGTGCTGGGAGAACTCACGGGCGAGGGTGCCCTGGCGGTCCGCGGCCGCCAGGCGGTGCAGACCGACGGCTGCGCTGCCCTCGCCGCCCAGGTATCCGGCACGGACCGTGCCGCCGCCCGGGTCGGCCTCCACGAGCAGGGACGGCTTCGGCGAGGCCAGGGTAAGGGCGAGCGCCGAGCACGTGACCCCGCTGGACTTGCCCGACACCAGTGCGATGACCGCCATCAGCTGGCCGCCTTCAGCACGACGGTCACCGCGCCCCGGGCGGCCCAGGTGGCCAGGGGCGCGCTGTCGGTGCCTGCGACCGCCACATCGACGACGACCGCACCGTTCGCGTCCGGCGCCGAGACGCCCACGACGATCGCGTTGATGGTGTCCGCGGTCTTCTGCGTGGACGATCCCTTCGCCACATCGGCGTCGTCCTGCGGCGTGTGAACGAGGGCGACCGCGTCGCCGGCGCGCAGTCGCTGCGCCGGAAGCTGTCCCGGCTTGGCGAGGATGCCCACGGTGTCGCGGCCCTTGGCGACGGGACTGCCCTCGCGCACCGAGGAGTCGGTGACGAGCGTGCCCTTGGGCAGGTCGGCGACGGCGGTCTTGCCGACGATGTCACCGCTGCGGCTGACCGGAACCGGCGCGAGTGCGGCATCGGGAGCGACTTGCGCTACGACGAGGTCGCTCTTCTTCACCTTCTCGCCCGCCTTGACGTCGTGCGCCAGGGCGATCACCGGAGTCCGGTTCCCGGCCTCGTCGACCTGCCACACCGCGAGGAGCGCCCCGACCGCCGCCAGCGCCAGGCCGGCGCCGACGACAACCGGGCGGCGCCGGCGCCGGGGGGCGTCCTGGGTGATGGGGACAGGGCCGCCGGGGGCTGCCGCGGCGGGCTGGGCAGCCGTGTTCTTCTTCGCGAATGTCGTCGCCATGAATGCTGTGCTTCCTCGTTAGTTGACGACTTGGAGTTCGCCGATGTTGATCGCGGTGCCGGCGTTGCGCGTCTCGTTCGGCAGCGTGCCCGTCTCACCGTTGGTGGCGGTCCAGTCGATCACCCAGGTAGTCGTCGCGGTGACCTTGTAGGAGCCGCCGTCGGGCACCTTGGTGTAGGTGTGGCCGCAGTCCGGGGACTCCTTCTTCCCGAAGGACTGCTGGTACGGAGTGCCGGGCTTGGTGCAGGTCTCGGACGAGCCGTCGCCCATGGACCAGGTGATGGACTTGACGTGGGCGGTCGCGGTCACCGACAGGCCACCGGCGGCCGCGGTCGTGGACTGCGGGCCCCAGGTGTTGGGTGTCTCCTCGGTCCACAGCCATACGGGCATGCCGACCAAGCCCTTGGAGCCGGCGGGAGGTGCGCTGCCGACCTTGGCACCGTCCAGGCGCATCATGCTCAGGGCACGCTGCGCCAGTTCGGCTGCCGTGGGGCCCTGCTGGCCCAGCGGATCGGTTTCGGACCAGCGGGCGAAACCGTCGGTGGGTGTGGGGCGGGCGTGGATCTGCGCCATGCACGCGAAGCCGTAGATGGCGCCGGTGGTGTGGCCGTCCCAGATCGGGTCGGACTTCGGGGGCTGCGGGTCGAGCTTGCGGATGTAGCAGGCGTAGGCCTCGCTCCAGGTGCCGACGCCGGGAATGTGGCATTCCCATCCCTCGGTTCCCGGGACGGTCGTCGCGCCTGTGGCACACGTCTTGCCGTCGCCCTTGCCGCCGCCTCCGCCGCTCCCTCCGCCGCCGTGCCCGCCCGTGCCGCCGTTGTCGCCGCCCCCGCTGCCTGTGCCGGGTACCTCGACGCCGGCGCAGACCCAGGAGCTGTTGCAGGAGCCGACATCCGTGTCGCCTCCGTCCGCCCACGCCTGAGTGGGAAGGAGGAGGTAGACGATGCCGGCGAGCGCGGATATGACGGCCGCGGCCCTGCGGGTCAGCATGTGCGGTCCTGCTGCTGGGTTTCGACGATCATCCACTTCTCGCCGACGGTCCGGGCCGAGATCGTGGTGACGAAGCGGGTGAGCCGCTCCTTGGGCAGCTTGACCTCGTCGCCCGTCTTCTCCTTCAGCAGCTTCCAGTTGGTGACGTCGACGCAGTCGGTGATCGTGGCCTTCTTCGGCGACTCGTCCAGGCTGACCGCCGTGACCTCCGGAGAGAGCTTCGGCTCACCCTTGATGACGTTGCCGCTGATCTTGAGCGCGACGAGTTCGGACTCGGCCTTGCCGAGAGCCTTGTCGAAGGCGTACTTGTCCAGGTCCGTGCCGACGGGGCTGGCCTTCGCGTACGCCTTGACCTGCGCGTCCCAGTAGCTGCGGTAGACCGCCAGGACGTCGGCCTTGGCCGCGGCCTGCGGGTCGGCACTCTTGCTCGCGCTCGGGCTGCTCGAGGCCTCGGGCTTCTCCTTCTCGCCGCTCCCGCAGCCGGCGGCCGTGACCGCGACGCTGAGAGCCGTGGCCGCGACCACCGCACGACGCAGCCAGTGGTTCGTGCCGGAAGCGTTTGAGATCGACACTGGCGTATCCCCCTTGTGAGTAGTGGTGACGGCTTGGATCGTAGGAAACGGAGGCGTGGCCTCAGACAAGGGCACGGCCGAAGCCGGGGGTGACAGGGGCCGGACGTGCGGCGAGGCCGGACTCCGCCGGGCACCGGACGCCTGACGGCAGCCCGGCGGTGCGCCGCGGCCCTGGGGGTACAGGTACGGCTCCGGGCGCGCCGAGGCGCGCGGCAGGAGCGGCCGGGTGGCCGAGGCTGTTTGCGGAGCCGGCGGTGGTCTGGTTCAACGCGACTGTCCCCCTCGCGGTCTGGGACTGGGCGTCTCCCACAACGCGATCAGTCCGAGCCTGATTGTGGCCAGAAAGATCAGGTGCTGCCAGGCTCCGTTTTTTCCGGTAGACGCACTTCCGGTATATGCCGCTGGCGCGGACGGTTCGAAAAGACTGTGGCCAGGGCCTTCAGGGCTTGATAAGCAAGGCCGCTCCCGATGCGCGCAGAGCATTCCGCGCGGCCTCCTGGTCGGCGCCGGTGATGGCGTTAAGTCGACGTTCGACGAAGGGCGTGGAGGGGTGATCCTTGCCGTAGACCGACTGCAGCAGCGCCAGGAGAGACGTTCCGGTCCTGACGGCGTCGGGCGCGTTGGTGACGGTGAGCCAGGAGGCCGCACCGTTGCGGGCCTGCCGGCGGATCTGGCTGTGCCCGGCATCCAGAACCCGCTGCCAGGCACCGGCGGCGTACACCGAGACCTCGGTGGCCATGGCGGGATGCCCGGCGAGCTGGGCGCAGAAGGCGACGAGCTCGAAGGCGTGGAGGGTGTAGTTGTGCAGGGGGCCGTGGCTCTCGGCGAGCTCCTCGCTGAGGGTCCGGGCGGCCGTCAGGGCTTCCTCGCACCGGCCGGCGCGCAGCATCTGGCGGAAGCTCTCGATGCGGGGGGCGAGGAACTCGGGGACGGCGGCGGGGACCGGCAAGGCGATGGCGGGGCTCATGAACTCTCCCTGGGGCGAGGCGGCTTCGAGCGGATGCCGCCACCGGGGGGCCGGCGGCGGCATCCGGAATCGAGTCCAGCAACGGAGTGCTGCTCGACCGCGCACGTCAACGGGCGTGGGAGTGCCCTCGGTGCCTGGGTGGGCGCTGCCCCGTGCATGCACGGCGCGCCGACATCGGTAGTTGACCGGCTCGCGCGGCGCGGGGCAAGCCCCGCGCCCTCCGAGCGGTTCATATTTCAATGATCGGAACGGAACGGGCCGCGCTGTTTCACCAGCCGGAATTGGCGAGGTGCGGCCACCGGGCAGCAGATCAGGGCGTGAGGGGGCCGGCCGAAGAGCGGTCCCAGGCGATGCGTGCCGCGTGGTCCATCAGCTCCAGCAGGTCCGGCGCGGTGGAGTCCTGGTCGAGGTGGCGGTACTCGGTGCTGAGGGTGATCGCGAGCCGCTCGGGAAGGCCGAGGCCGGGGTAGCGGTCCTCCTTGATCAGGATGCGGGCCGCCTCGACGGCGGTCCGGCCCTGGCCGTGCATCACGTATGCCTGGTCCGCGAGGTCGTCGAGGTAGGCGACGTAGCGTCGCAGGCCGTCGGGAGTCATCAGCGGTCCGTGGCCGGGCACGATCCATTCGGGGTCGAGGTCCAGGATCCGCAGGCAGGCGGCGGAGACGCGCTCCAGGGGGCCGGCCCAGTGCGAGGGGTGGTCTCCCGCGAAGACGATGTCGCCGGCGAAGACCACGCGCTGCTCTGGCAGATGGACGACGAGGTCGCCGACAGTGTGGGCCGGTCCGACCTCGTGGAGCTCTGCGGGTATGTCGCCGACGCCGAGGTCGTGGCGCCCGGTGAACGTTGTGGTCGGCGGGAGAACCTGTATGCCCGCGAAGTCGAACCTGCCGAAGTGCTCCCGGAAGTACCAGCCGAGCGGCTGACCGGGGTCGGTGTCGTGGATGAGCGCCTGCAGCTGCTGCGGCTTCGGTTCCAGGCACTGGTGCGCGAGTGCGGCGTAGGTGGCGAAGACCTCGGCGCCGGGAAGTTGCTGAAGACCCCAGGTGTGGTCGCCGTTGGCGTGGGTGACGGCGACCCGGTCCAGCGGGACGCCGGGGCCCGCGGCGGTGCGGGCCGCGGTGAGGAAGGCATCGGTCAGGGCGGGTGTGTAGGGCGTGTCGATGACGAGGGCCTGGCCCCCGGAGACGACAAGACCGCAGTTGGCCAGGCCCCAGGTTGCCCCGTGTCCGGGCTGCCAGGCGAAGACGCCGGGCGCGATCTGCTTCAGGTCAGTGGTAGCCATGGGCATGCATTGTGCGTGCCGCGGCCGCCCGGACGAAATCTCTCCGCCCGGCCGGCCGCGGGCCCGGCGTCAGGGGTGGGGTGTGAACGGAAGGAGGAAGAAGCGGGCGCCCGGGCTGCCGAACGGCTGGGCGGCGCACATGGTGACAGTGCCCAGCTGGGACGGCGCGTGCCGCTCGCAGCACCGGGTGCGGTGGTCCTCGGTGCCGCGCGGGGCCACGTAGCCGGCATGCCGCATCGGTCGGGCATCGCCGTCGGGGTGGATGTACGCGAGGCTGTGGTCGCGGTAGATCGGCCCCGCCACCGCGTCGTCGTTGACCTCCTTGTCGAGCAGCCGGAGATCCTCGTTCTCGGGGTGAGCGGCCACCGCCGTGCGCAGCTGGGCTGCGACCTGCGGCGCCCAGCGTGTGTCCCAGTCGACCAGGTGATGCTCGCGCGCGTCCTCACGCAGGAGCATCCACCGGATCAGGTTGCGTTCGGGCAGCTCCGGGGACTTCCCCTCGGGCTGCGGGAACATCCGCTTGAAGTCCTCGTTCGCGGCCAGCACGTTCCAGGCGACGTCGTTGATGTAACAGGGCTGCCCGGACACGCCGTTGACGGCCACCTGCCACGCCGGGTCGACGTTCGACCCCGCGCACGGATCCATGGGGAACGGGGGCTCGTAGCCGATCGCGTAGACGTAGAGCGCGGTCCGCTCGCGCTCCTCCATGTTCAGCACCTTGGCCACGCTGTCGAGGAACAAGGTGCTCGGCTGGGACGTGTTTCCGCGCTCGAACTCGGCGTAGGTCTTCTCCGTGACGAACAACGCCTGCGCCACCTGGGCCTGCGACAGCCCGCGCGCGCGCCGGCCCCGGCCGGTGCGCTTGGGCCAGCCGAGCTCGACCGGGTCTATCTGCTTGCGCTTCCATTGCAGCAGCTGCTGCAACGCCTCCTTCTGATTCAACTTCGAACCTTTCCCCGTGTCGCCATCCCCGTGCTGACCCCGCGATATACCGGAAGCGCTCGCTCCTGAAATTCGAGGACCGGAAAATTCAGAGCCTGGTGAGCAGGATCTTGTCCGGTAAGAATCGGCCACTGGATCGAATCCGCGTTGTGGGAGACGCGAAGGTCCTCCACAACCGCGAGGGGGAGTTCGCGTTGCTGCATCCCGTTGCCACCCCGCCCGACCGCACCGGCGGCACCGTGGCACGCACCATGGCGGTGCTCAGAGCGCTGATCTGCCTCGGGCCGGGTGAACACCCTCTGGCCTCGGTCGCCGAGTCCGCGGACCTTCCCGCGCCGACCGCTCACCGGTATCTGCAAGCCTTGATGCGGGAGGGCGCCGTCGAACAGCGGGGGCCGCGTGCTCGATACGCGCTGACTGACGCGCTGCACGGTCCCTCCCCTTCGACGCCTTCCCAGCCCCTCCAGGCCGGCACGCCCTCCCCTGCGGTGAGGGCCGAGATCGTCACACTACAGTCGAGAACAGGCCAGGTCGTATTTGTTTACCGACCACACCTGATCGGCACTCCGATGAGGATCTGCGCGGAACGGGCATACGGTCCACACGCTGACGAGATCCTCACATCCCCTCAGATCGCATTGCGTTCTCTTGAGTCAGCGCCGCTGGAGGCCGATGCCGCCGGCATGGCGATCCTCGCCTGTCTCGGCTCCGTCGGCGCCAACAAGATCGACACCGCGTACGTCCGTGAGGAAGGTCACGCGATCAGTCCTTCCCCGCTTCCGGGCCGCACAATGATCGCCGCGCCCGTCTGGTACGGCTCGGCCGTCGCCGGTTCCGTCGCGCTGCTGGCCAAGGACGGGCCCATGCGAAGAGCCGCGACCCGCGCCCGGTACGTGACCGCCGTGATGGACACCGCCGCGGCGATGAGTGGACACCTCACCCGCTCCGGCACGCGCCGGGCCAGCTGATTGACTACAAACCCCCACAGAGCAGCACAGAAAGGCGCCATTCCGTGTCCCGTTCAGTCCTGATCACCGGCGGCAACCGCGGCATAGGCCTCGCCATCGCCCGTCACCTCGCCGAGGCCGGCGACCGCGTCGCCGTCACCTACCGCTCGGGCGAACCCCCCGAGGGCCTGCTCGCCGTCCGCTGCGACATCACCGACACCGATCAGGTCGACGCCGCATTCAAGGAGGTCGAGGAGCAGCACGGCCCCGTCGAGGTCCTCGTCGCGAACGCCGGCATCACCAAGGACCAGCTCCTGATGCGTATGAGCGAGGACGACTTCACCTCCGTCGTCGACACCAACCTCACCGGCGCCTTCCGCGTCACCAAGCGCGCCTCGCGCGGCATGCTCCGCGCGAAGAAGGGCCGCGTGGTGTACATCTCCTCCGCCGTCGCCCTGCGCGGCGAGAGCGGACAGGCCAACTACGCCGCCTCCAAGGCCGGCCTCGTCGGCTTCGCCCGCTCCATGGCCCGCGAACTCGGCTCCCGCGGCATCACCTTCAACGTGGTCGCCCCCGGCCTGACCGAGACGTCCATGAGCCAGCAGCTGAGCGACGAGCAGCTCGAGAACCTCAAGGCCCAGATCCCGCTCGGCCGCCTCGCCCGCGCCGGGGAGATCGCCGCGACCGTCGCCTTCCTCGCCTCCGAGCAGGCCGCCTACATCACCGGTGCCGTGGTGCCCGTCGACGGCGGCGCCGGCATGGGCCACTGACCACCGTGACCGCCCGCCACCCTGGAGACCGATGAACGCATGACCTGACAGGAGGCAGTCCCCCGTGGGCTGCCCCGCGGCAGCAAGCCCCGGTGTGTCCAGCACCTCAGCCCGCCCGCCGCACCTCTGCCACCACCGGGCGAGTGTCCAGCCCACCCGGTGAAGAACCCGGCCCGAAGACCGGGCAACACCGCCCCTGCCAGGGCGGATCACCTTGGTTCCCGAAGAACCCGGCCCCACCGAAGAGGGGCTCGCGCATGCCCGAAAGGAGGGCGTGCCCTGCCCATGATGCAGCATGCCCACGCGCCGGTCCACGCAGCCGCCGCTCCGCCGTGCCCTCCGCGCGGACAAAACCGAATATCCCCGAACAACCGATTCACCCAGGTCTGTGAGCACGCGGACCAGGAGATCGGCACCACCGCGTCCCGGCGCACCCGGCGCGGTGACTTCCTGCGCGCCGCCACCTGGGCCATCACCCAACGCCTGCACCCCAAGGCCGGTGACACCACACTGCGCGTCGCACGCGACCTCGCCGCCCGCCTGAACGCCGACGGGCACGTCGCCTACTGCCGCGACACCATGTGGCGCCGCCTCGGCATCAGCCGGCGCACCCTCGAGCGGCACATCGCCGTCCTGCGCGAGCTCGGCCTCCTCGTCTGGACCGTCCACGGAAGCCGCACCAACACTCGTGCCGCCGGAAGCGGCGAATGGGCCGGCACCGCCACCATCTACGCCGCCGTCGTCCCGCCTGCCTGGGACGACGCCCTCGGCCACCGCGTGAGCGGCCACGGCTACCACGCCCGGCACATCGGATTCACCGACCGCGGACGCCAGATGGCCATCGCCGACGCCCGCCGACGCGCCCGCCCGGCCCGCCGCCGCGATCGCCGTGACACCCCTTCCTGTAAGACCAACCACCCACGTCCTACAGCTGAGGTGAGAGAGAAGAACAACAACACCAGCGCACCCCGCGGGACGCCACCGCGACCCCGCCGCCGACACGAAGTACCCGAGCCCTACAGGGCCACTCCCGGCCAGGCCGCGCACGCCGTCTCGGTCGCCGCCTGGGTGCGCCCCCGGGTGCCCTGGACCCAGGGCGAGAGCCTGCGCCGCCTCGCCTTCGCCCTGCGGCCCTGGATCACCAGCGGCCTCTCCGCAGCCGACATCGCCGCCGACCTGTCGGTCTGGCGCGTGCCCCGGCGCCCGGCCTCACCGGCCAGCGTGATCATGACCCGCTGGAACGAGGCCGCCACCCAGGATGGGCCCGCCGCACCCGACACCGGCGAGGACACGCCTTGCGGGGTCCCGCCCAACGCGGCCTTCCTGGCGGCCATGGACGCCGTCCGCGCCCGCCTCACCAGCCTGTCGCCGCCCGTCGAGGCGGAACCCGATCCCCCCGGCTTCGTCATCCGCGACCGCATCCTCGCCTCGTTCGCGGAGGCGGACCGGGCCCGCCGCGCGCGCACCGCCGAGCAGTGCTCCACCTTCGCCGAGTGGGAGGCCATCTGCGACGCCCGAGAGCGAGCCCTCGAATGACCCCGCGCCGGCCCAGTCCACGCACGTACGGCACCCACCAGGCCATGGCGCCGATGAGGAACCCGACCACGAAGCTCTCGGACCGGAACACGCTGCCCCCTTCCCATTCAGGACGACTCGGCCGTCGGGGCGGCCTCGGGCACGGACTCCTCGGCGGTCTCCCCCTGCGCCTTGCCTTCGGCGCCGCGCCGGCGCGTGCGGATGACCGCCCGCACCGACCGGAACAGGGCACGGACCAGTCGCCACAGACCGACCGCGCCGCAACCCACCGCCGCGCCGCTGGCCCCCAGACGCGCGAAGGTCTCCAGCCAGCCCGGCCAGTGCAGGTAGCCCAGCGTCAGCGACGTGCCGATCAGGCTCAGGCTGAGCACCATCAGGACGCTGCTGTGCCCGATCACCCCCCAGGTGCGCTTCAGTTCGGCGTAGGCCTCCGGATTCGCCTCCCGCCACGGGACGCGCCGGCCGGTCTGCTCGTGCTCACTCATCGCTCTCTCCGCTCCGTACACGCTGAGTTCCGTCGTCGTGGGCCCCGCCCAGGATTTCCCGGGCATGGCGCAGTCCCTCTCCCAGCTCCTCCAGTTCCAGCCGTGCTTCGTCCAGCACGTGCCGGGGCAGCAGCCCTTCGGGCAGCGCGGGCCTGACGGGCACGGCGGCCGCGCGGTCGTCGCGGATCGCCGACTCCACCGCTTCCTCCTGCCGTTCGACCTCGACGGCCTGGTCGACCAGGAGCGCGAGCGACTGCGCGTATCCGAAAAGAAGGCCGCGGGCTTCCACGTCGTCCGCCGCCAGCGGCACCAGCCCGGCCGCATCCCACACCAGCCGCGGCAGCACCGCCGCCACGCGCGTCAGTTCATAACGCGCGCTGCGCTCGGCGAGCATGCGCATCCGCTGCTCGTCAGCCAGCATCCGGAAGAAGACCGCCGCGTACGCCTCGCCCGTCTCGACCGCGCGCACGCGACGCCGGGTGAGGCGCCTGACGGTCACGGGCAGCCCGACGGCCGCGGCCACGCCGAACGCGCCGGCTGCGAGAAGACCGGTTGCCGCCGGCAGCAGGGAGGTTGCCGGGCCCAGAGCGGCGAAGGCGGCCACGGTGAACAGCGCGGTTCGGCCGACCGGGAGAGGGCGGGGAAGGTCGAGGCCTCCCAGCGTCCAGATGCGCAGGGCAGCGCGACGCCCCCACACCATCCGGCACGCCCAGCGCCCCAGCCGGTGCTGCTCCGGGTCGAAGAGTCCCGCCTCACGCAGCGCACCCGCGCGGTCCGGCCCGAAGATGTCCCAGCGCAGCCAGCCGCCCCGGGTCCGCTCGCGTATCAGCAGCAGTGCTTCCACGGCGGCCTTCTCGGTGGCCGGGTCCGGGAACCGGCCACCGAGCTCGGCGCGCACGGTGTGGTGGAGCCGGGCGGCTTCCCGGACCGCGTGGTTCCACCGCTCCCGGTCGGCGTCGAAGGGCAGCGGCTGTGCGGCCAGCCTCATCGCCGGGCCGCCTCGGCCGGACAGGACTCCAGGGCGGTGCGCAGGGCCGTCTTCTCCGACGGCGTGACCGACAGGCGGTACTTGGTCTTCACGCGGACCTGCGCGGTCGCGTACCAGCAGTGAACCTCGGCGCGCGGAGGCATCCACGCAGCGGCGTCTTTGGCGCCCTTGCCGGCGTTCGTCGGACCGTCGGTAGCAACCAAATTTTCAAGATCGTTCGCGAAGTTCAGCCTCTGCTCGGCGGTCAGGTCCCGGGCTCCCGACTGCCACCCGAGCGCCAGCGGGACGACGTGGTCAATCTGTACGGCCATCGACGTGCGGGGGCCGCGCTTGAAGTCGATCGTCCGGCCCGTGTACCGGTCGTGAAGAACGCCGGACAGGACGGTGCAGCCGTCCTCGGCCCGAACGATGTCGTCCAGGTCGCGGGCCAGGACGTCCTGACGCGTCGGACAGGAGTTCCCCGACATCTCGACTGTGCCCGCATCGCTCCATGCCGGTCCGAAGGCGTCGCGGCTGTATCCGGCGAGGGAGGTCTGCGTGTGGACCGTCAGGTTGTTGAGATGGGCCAGCGCGGTTCCGTTTCCGGCCGCGGCCGGGCCGCGAGCGGGGGCGGCATCGGCGGCGGAGCCGGGGGTAGTGAGCGGTCCGCAGGCGGAGGCGGCAAGTGCGCCGGCGAGCACGAGGCCGGCGGCCAGGAGGCGAGGGGCCATGTAAGGGAGTCCTGTTCGGGTCGGAGAGGGCACCGTTCACCTGCTACAGGTGTGGCGAGGTCCGACGGTGTGACAGTCCGCCCGAACTTTTCTGGGTTCCTTCAGCTGAGCGTGCCCTCGAAGGTGGCCTTGGAGCCGCCCGCGTCGACTGCCTCGACCGTCACCGGGCCGCCGACGGCGGACTCCGGGATGCGGAAGGAGGCGGTCTGCGTGGCGGTGCGGTACGGGGCGATCGCGGCGTCGCGGTAGCCGTACACCGGACGGACGGTGGCGGCCAGGTGCAGGTCCTGGCCGGTCAGGATCCGCAGGGTGGTGCCCAGGCCGGGCATCGGGTCACCGGAGCGGTTGACGACGCTGAGCTCCAGGCTCCCGGTGCGCGAGGCACCCTCGCCGCTCACCGTCACCTTGCCCACGCGCACCTGGCCGTTCCACTGCCCAAGCGGCGTGACCGACTGACCGGCCGGCGCACCCTGCGGCGCGTGGGCGTCCGTGGAGGCGGCGGCGCCTGGCAGGGCGCCTTCGAAGAACAGCAGCTCCGGCTCGGCCAGCCCCTCCTCGGTCGCCTCCACGGTCACCGTGACCGGCAGGCCCTGGGCCTGGTCGGGAAGCACCAGTTGCACGTTCCTGTCGACGGACCCGTTGGGGCGCACCTGCTGCGGCTCGTCGGCGGAAGAGGATGCGCTGCTGTCGGTGGCTTCGGCAGCGGTGCGGCCGAGCACTCCGTAGCGGGCAGTGACGGCGGTCCGCGGCGCGGTCGCGACCTGCGCCCGCTGGTTGGCCACGGTCACCCGAGCCGTGTACGCGCTCGCGCCGGCCGGCACCCCGGGCACGGCCCCGGCCGGCAGCCGCTCGAAGCCCTGCAGCGTCACCGTCCACGTCCCGTCGCCGAGCGGCAGTGCGGTTCCCGGCTTCGCGATGCTGTCCGGCAGCACCGTGGAGGGCGAAGGCCGGACAGCCGGGGCGCTGTTCGTCGGGTTGCCGTCGGCCTTAGGGCCGCTGTCGGAGTCGGCGCAGCCGGAGACCAGGACCGCGCCGGCCAGGAGCACGGTCGGAAGGGCGTGGCGCAGGCGCATGGTGAACATGGTTCCCCCAAGTCAGGTACCGGATCTCGGTCGAGGGGGATCATGCCAAAACGCGTCTGGCCGGGGCCGGACGCGTCTTTTGGAGTGTCTGATTCGGGCCGCCCGCCGACTGTGCGGGCGGCGGTTCACAGCGTGAGGGGGATGGGGACGAGGAAGTACTCGGCGTCGCCGACACGAACGCGCAGCGGGTGTCCGGGCGTCAGGGTGAACAGCCGGTGGTGCACGGTCGCCGGGGAGTTGCGCACGGACAGCGAGGGCTCCAGCGCGGTACGGACGGCAGCGCGGGAGGTGTCGGACAGCGGGTTGCGCTCGGCGATCTCGGCGCACTGGTCGAGCTGGGCGTCGGTCAGGTCGGGCCCGAGGCCCTGGCGGAGGGCCTCGACGGCGACGGCCGGGGCCAGGACCGCCCGGTTGTGATCGCGGCATACGTGGCCGGGCGTGCCGTGAGGCTGGAAATGACGGGCGGTGCCGATGGAGGTCAAGGGGAACTCCCGAGGGTGAGGAGGGCGGCGTCAGTGCACGCGGATCGTCGCGGTCTCGGCGACGGTCAGGACGTGCGCGGGGAGCGTCGGGCGGCCTTCGAGCATCGCCCGGTACATGCGGTGCACTCCGTCGATCAGCAGACGGGCGGGGCCGCTGTCGAACTCCAACGTGGCGATGATCACCGGCTGGCTGAGGTCGGTGCCCATCGCGTGTTCGGCGCTGAAGTGGGACTGGTCCGGGCCGAAGACGGGGCACCAGGGCGGGCCGTCGTAGTCCGGCCTGAGCAGGCTCAGGTGGTAGGCGGCCGACCAGTCGTCTACGGGGGTCTGCTCTGCGGCGCGGGGGCGCTCCTCCAGGAGGCGCATGGCCCCGTCGATGTCGAACAGCCAGCGTCCGTACTTGAACAGTTGGGGGGAAGGGTTGGTCACGGTTTCTCGCTGACGGGTCGGGGATCGGTGAGGCGAAGGGGGCGGGTTGCAGTGGCCGGCAGGCACGAGGGCCGGTCGGGCGCCACCCCGGAGTTGGGGCGGCGCGGGCCGTTTCAGCGGGGGCCGAGCGGGATGACCAGGACGCCGACGTGAGGCAGGCTCATCTCGGCCAGCAGATGGGTGGCCCTGCCGTCAGGGGTGCTCGGATCGCCGGGTTCCAGGCGTATGGCGCCCCGGTGGGGGCCGCGCGAGGGGTAGAGCTGCACCGTGTTCCCCGGTGCGTTGTGCTCGAAGACGCTGATGGCGGCGTAGTCGAACCCGCCGCAATTCGGGTAGCGCTCGGCGACGGCCGCAGACAGGGCGGTGACGAGTTCCGGGCTCGGTGAGGCGACCGAGAGGGGAAGTGGGCAGCGACGCGGCCGGATGCGCAGAGCAAGGGCGCGGATCAGGACGCTGAGGACGCCGAGGCCGAAGCCGATGGCGAGAGAGGCTGGCTGGATCACGGTGTTCCTTCTGGGGTTGCGGCCGGGCTGGTGGCGGAGCGTGGCTCTAGGCGCCGGTGGTGGTCACGGCGGCGTGGACGAGGCGGGCGAGCCCCCGGCGTCGCTGGCGCTTGGTCAGTCCCTGCACGCTTCCGGCGTTCTCGTGACCGGCGGCGGCTGTCAGGCCGGACACGAGGGCGTGGACCAGTTCCTTGCCCTCGCCGCTGGGCGCAGCCGCCGTCAGGGCCCGGACGAGGGGCCTGGTGGCCGCGAAGTACGCCTTGACGAAGCGGGGGTCCCGCTCGGCCGCGACGGCGGTCAGCACGCGCATGACTGGGAGGTGATCGCTCCAGCCGTCGAGTACGGCGTCGACGAGCCGGGTGGCGCCGGAAAGTCCGTCCGAGGACCAGGCGCCGTCCTCGAAACCGGCGAGTGCCGCGTTCGTCTCCTCGACCAGGAGCCGGGACGCTTCGAGGACGACGCCCTCAATGTCGGCGAAGTACTGGTAGAACGTCGCGGGCGACGTGCCCACCACGTGGGCGATGTCCATCACCTTGATGTCGCGGTAGGGCCGAGTGGCGAGAAGCTCGATCGTCGCGTCCAGCAGCTTCTGGCGGGTCTGGAGGCCGCGCTGGTTGGGCACGCGGCGCTCGGGGGTGCGGGTCACGATGCGGTTGGGCACAGCCGTCTCCTGAGCTGGAGGGAGGAAGGGGAGTGGACCAGGTCTGGGGCGGTGCCGCCGGACCCGACGAACGGTCACATTACACATTGAAAAATGAATAAGCAACACACCGGGCGGGGATTCGCGACCTCCCGCCGCCGGCCGAGGGTCAGCTTCCGCCTGCGGGGAGCACCTCGGGGCCGAAGCGACGCTCAAGGAGGGCGAGTGCACGCGAGCGCTGGCCGTCGACCCACGCGCGCTCCTCGGGAGCGAGGGAGGCGTGGACGGCTACCTCGTAGTCGGACGGCGTCTCCCAGAGAGGGACGACGACGGCGGCGATCTCGCGGGCAGCCTCAACCCAGTCGGCGGCGGCGTCCGCCGGAACGTTGAACAGCGGAGCGCCGGGGCTGGCCGGGTACGGGTCTTGTTCGAGCGGGCCAGGTGTGCGGGCCAACTCTGCGGCATGTGTACGAAGGTGTTCGGCGGGACAGGTTCCGTCGACGTACTGCTGCTCAACTGCCCTTCCGTGTTCGCGCAAGAGGGCAACGTGTTCGGCGGGGAGCTTGAACTGCTTGTGCGTGCTGCGGCAGTCGCGTCCGTCCCGGCCGTGTCGCCGCACGACCTCGCCGTCCCGCCACTCGTATCCGCCGCCGAGTACCACCAGGACGTGGTGGAGGGCCTGGGTGCGATTAAGTACCGAACAGGGGCTCTCTCGGATCATCTCGCTCAAGGTGTCTTCGACGCCTGCCATGAAAGACCTCCTGGGTGTGGTGAGTTGAAGCCGTCCTGGCTCACACTGCCTGGGCGGATGAGGGGGTGACCGTTGGTGATCCGGAACCCGGTAGCGCGGGGTGCCGACATGCATGACTCTACATATTGAAAGACTAATAAGCAACATCCGGCGGGTTGGCGTCCCCGCCTTCGATCTGCGCTCGCGCGGCCCTGGCGGCTGCGTTCGCGTTCTCGGCGTGGAAGGTGTCGATCCACCGGGAGAAGTCGTGTTCGCCGCCGTCCAGTTCGACAGCGGCAATGGCGTGTTCGCCCGGAAGAACACCGGCGATCAGCAGCGCGTCGACGCGGTCGTATCGCCGACCGAGGACCGTGAACACCCCTCCCGTGCCGGGCGGCTCGACCTGTGCAGGCGGCCCGGCCGGGTCCAGACCGAGGTCGGCGAACCTCTCCCCCAGTGCGCCGGCCAGCTCCGCGGGCTCCGGTCGGCGCCCGGGGCCGGCATCGCGCAGGGAGCACCACACGCGGAACAGGGACGCCACGGCCGAGCCGCTCGTGGTGGTGGGGTCGAAGCGCAGCATGACGGTTCCTCCGAGGACTTGAGGAAAGGGAGCGCCGGGCAGTGTCCCGGCACGGAGTGACGGGGGCATTTCTCACGCCTCGGGCCGCGGCGCCTTCGGGGCTCGGGCGGACATGCGGTGGGTGAGGGCATGCGCGCCGGCGAACGCCGCCCCTGCGGCGAGGGCCAGGTAGTCCACTGCCCGTCCGCGCAGGACGAGTGCCTCACCATGGCCGAGCAGCAGCACGGTGCAGACGGCGAAGGCTCCGGCCACCAGCGCGGCGTCCAGAACGGCCGCGGCAGTGCCCCACACCCAGTGGGCGCGAGCCGGGGCTACCTTGCGCTCGTCCCGCCTGCGGAGGACGGCGCAGGCCCGCTGCCGGGCGAGCCGGCGCGTTTCGACGACAAGGACAGCGAGCGGGACGACGAACAGCCACATGACGGGCTGCTCCACCAGGACGCCGCATCCGGCGAGCAGCGCCACCAACCCGTAGACGGTGTGCAGCGGCTGGCAACGGCGGTGCTGGACGGTGCGGGGAGGGAGGTCTTCGGACATGGTTCTCCTCGGCTGAAGACGATCGGGATGTCGGGCTTGATGCATGGGCCGTGGGACCTGTGGCCGGGCGGGACGGGGCCTGCCCGGCCACACGGGGACTGCTAGGTGTTCGCGGCACGCCGGGGCGTCGCCGATGGGCGGAGCCGGGCGCGGCGCAGCCGGTCGGACCACGGAGCGTCGGCGGGCCCTACGGGGTGCTCGGGGATGGTGATCTCGTAGTGCGGGCAGCTACCGGGCTTTTCCGTCTCCAGGAGGGCGTGCCGGTGGGAGTTCGGGCACTGCTGGCGCTCGTGCTCCTCCCTCCAGTAGCGGACCGCCAGCGTGCGGCCGGTTCCGCCATCGCGCGGCTGGCTCGGCTGCTCCTCCCGGAAGCGCTCGCCCGCGTCCGGGTCCACCCACCAGTTCTCGACCTGGCCGGAGTCGGAGATGCCCCGTCGCCGTTCGGCCTCGCGCTTGCTGGGCTTGAGCTGGTGGACCTGATGGGCCAGGACCCGCACCGTAGACCGCTTGTGCTGGGTCAGAAGCTCCCACAGAGCCCGCACGTGGCGGAGCATCAGCTCCTGGCCGCCCTGGCGGCCCGATCCGCTCAGGTACCGCTCAGGGGCGTGGGGGTCGCGAAGCCGGGTCTCGGGCTCCAGGACCTCGCCGGGGCGCGCCAGCAAGGTCTCGTACGGCGAGAAGGGCAGCTGTAGCAGCGACTCGTCGCATGTCAGCGCGGTGACCCACGTCCAGGGGGCGTCATCGGACGGAAGCTCCACCGGCTCCAGGACCCGGTCGGGACGCAGAAGGAACCAACTTTCCTCCGCCGGGGGCGACCACGGGCCCCACACGTAGCCGACGATGCGTCGGCCGTTGGGCAGCGCGAGGGGGGTGTCGAGGAACAGCATGCCGCGCGAGGCGGGGAGGTGTGCGGGATCGAACGGGGTCGTGCTCTTCTCCGTCCGCCGCACCACGCGGCGCAGTGCCATCTGGCCGAGGGAGTCGCCGATCTGGAAGAGGCGGGCGGAGGAGGCCCGGTCGGCTTCCTGGCGCAGCTGTGTCACCACGGCCGCCTCCAGGCCGTCCGGATGCCCGTAGGGCGCCAGCCGCTCGCGCTCGCGGCGGTACACCTCGGCCTTCGTCCGCGCCCAGTCGAGACTCTGCCTGTGGGCCTCCACGTACCGGCGGCGCCACGTACGGATGCGGTGCTGATCGGGAGTCTCCCAGGTCGCGTTGTCTGCGCGTGCGAGACTCCGGCCCGGGGTGGCTTCACCGGGGCGCAGCCCCAGCTCGCGGAACCGGCGGACCTCGGCGTCGGCGTCATCGACGACGACGTCCGGCGGGTCGATGATCATCCGCTGGTGCCTGTCGTTCGGATCGAGTGCCCATTCCATGCCCGCGAGCTGTGCCAGCACCGCGCGAAGGGTCTGCTGGTCCGTCGTCTTCAGGAAGTCGAGAACGAGCAGCTGGACCGTGTTCGGGTACGCGTCGGCCGCCGCGAACCGCAGTATGCGCTTGAGGAACGCGCCGCCCGGGCCGTGCTGGCCGCTGGACAGCGTCAGAAGCTGATCCGCCGCCCGCTGGTCGCCCAGTGCCGCGTTTGCCAGGTGGTCGTACACCTGCCGGAAGACGGCCATCTCCTCTTCTTCGGTGAGGATGCGATCGAGGGCGCCCCGTACCCGCGCCGAGGATGCCGGTGGGACTTCTGCCGCGACCGGCGGCCGCACCAACTGACCGGCGGCGGCGTGCAGCTCCCGGTACAGCTCCAGCTGGAGTTCGGTGAGGATCAGGAGGTCGTTGGGCTTGACCGGAGTCCGCTTGGTGGCACGAGCCGCGATCGCCAGAAGCTCGGAATCCGACAACCCGGGCATGTTCGAGTGCATGTCATCCCTACCTGGACGTGGGGTGTTTGGGGAGAGGTCGCGGGTGCCGAGCACCAGGCGATGACATGACAGTACACATTGAAATATGAATACGCAACACAGGTGAAGTGGGGGCCGCGCCTGGAGGGTGCGAGCGCCCGTCCATGGCGCGGCCGTTCAATGCGCTGGACCGCGCAGGGGCCGAGACGGGATCACGCTTACGGCGCGACGCCCGCCCCGGCCCCCTTCGCGTCAGGCCAGGTAGTCGGCGACCAGGTCAGCGAAGTCCTCGGGGGCGAGGACCGTGACGCCGAGCGCGGCCGCCTTGACCGCCTTCGAGCTGGGCTTGCCCCCGGTGGACGGCGCGGCGACGAGGATGGACGTCTTCGCACTGACGCTGCTGCCCGCGCGGCCGCCGGCCTTCTCGATCAGGGCATTCATCTCGGACCGCCCGTAGGCCTCCAGCCGCCCGCTCATCTTGCCGGTGACCACCACGACCTTGCCGGCCAGCGGACCTGCACCCTCCGCCGTCGGCGCCCCCTGGGGCTCGGTCATGTTGACGCCCGCCGCGATCAGCTTGTCGATGACCGGCGCCAGGGCGGCAACCTGCTCGACGATGACCGGGGCCTTCTCGGAGCCGATGCCCTCGACGCCCTGCAGAGCGGCAGCATCAGCCTGACGGATGGCGTCCATGGTCCC
>NZ_JBEXSH010000023.1:0-25679 GCF_040613555.1 Streptomyces sp. NPDC006265 | reverse complement strand
TGCTGGGGTTGATGGAACAGCGTGAGGCGCGGGCGAGGCAGGATCTGGAGTCCTGGACAGAGGTCCTGGAGCAGGCTCAGGCGGAGGTGGATGCCACGCGGGAGCGGGTCGAGCGGGCCCGGGTGGGGCGTGAGGAACTCGTGTCGGTGCTGGCCGAGGAGCGCGCGGTTGATACGCCGGTTTCGGCAAGACGCGTCGCGCGCTCGCGTAGCTCGTCGGAGTATTACGGGGAGCAGCCATGATCGGCATCCTTCCGGGTCTTCGATGTCTCCATCAAACCCGGGGCGATTCATCCGCCGATTCGATCTTGAACACACCTTCCGGTACTGGAAGCAACACCTCGGCTGGAACCGGCCCGCCCTGCGCGACCCCCTCGCCGCCGACCGCTGGACCGCCCTTGTCATAACCGTCTACACCCAGCTCCGCCTCGCCCGCCCGCTGACCGGCGACCTCCGCCGCCCCTGGGAACGGCCCCTGCCCATCGACCGCCTGACTCCCGGCCGCGTACGCCGGGGGTTTCCCCAAGTCCGCAGGTCACTGCCCGTTCTCACGAACCCCGCGAAACCCTCCCGCCCCGGCCCCGGACGCCCACCCGGCCGCCCCAACTACCGGAAAGCCCCCGTCTACAACGTGGGAAACGCCCTGCTCGAGAACGATCAACGAACAGACGAGCGACACTCCGAACGGTCAGCCTCTTGAACACCGCAGTTTTATCTCAAGCTGAGTTCAGCACGGAGCACGAGCCTGTCGAGGTCGGGCCCGCCCTCACCATCCAGGAAGCGTCCCGCATGGTCGACCTCAGGCAGATCTACTGCGTCGGCCACATCGGCCACAAAGCGGCGACCGGTCGTTCATCGTGGAGTGCGTGGGCAGCAAAGGCCGGACCCTGGGCCCGGCGGCGTCCCGCGGCGCTGAGATGCTGATACTCGACCCACGGCCGGACGATCCGCTCTCCTTCTTCAGGTAATTCACCACCAGCCGCATGACCAGCACCGTTCAAAGTCGGTGGATCTCAATGGGTCGGATCCCGGGAAGACAGGCACGAGCACAGGCCGCTACGACAGGGCGTTGGGCGGACACGGCCGTACGGGCATCGGCCTGCGGAGGGCGGCAAGCGCGCATGCCAACGGACCGCATCGCCACCTTGACCGGGTCAAGGTGCGCTTCAGCCCAGTCAAGTGGCCCGGTCCCCACAAGGTCCCCGAGAATGATCAGAAGGCCGTTCCAGATCTCCTCTGAAATAGCCCCTGACCTGCGACTTCGTAAAGTCGGGACGACAGGATTTGAACCTGCGACCCCTTGACCCCCAGAAGCTGAGGCCGAGGTCAGGGCGTCCATCCAGGCCAGGGAGTCAAGCAAACGTCCAGGTCAGAGGCCTCGGGCCGGAGCTGCTGTGACGTGGTCTGTGAGAAATGTGTGAGACGGTCCGGCCTTGGTTGTGGTGTGCCGGAAGTGCCACAGTGGGGTTTATGGAGGAAAAAGGGGATCGCGTCAAGTCTGGGCTGTTCCCCTCACCCGAGCAGGAACAGGTCTTGGGCGAGATCGTTTACAGTGGAGCCATTGGAGCCATCTCCGAGGAGGAGATCAGAGCACGTCTGGGACGTGCAGGGTTCGCGCGGCACCACGCTGATGACGTGGTGACGGCCGTGGAATGGCTGCAGGATGATCTGTCTTTGTCATCCATGGATGACGCGATGCGCTGGGGCCCGGAGTCGTAGCCGCATGCCTCCGACGTTGTGCGGCACTGTTGTGTCACTGGAGCTTCGTAGACAGGTTCTAGTAGGCCGGATGGCCGTTTGATCAACAAGGCGTGAAGCGCCCGCCTAGTGGATCTACACGGGCTCTAGGCCGAGATTTGAAAACTCCCTGCTCGGGAACGAGTGCTGCACGTACGCTTGCTTGGCATGAACAACCACCCTCAGACCCGGTGCGGCTGGTGCCAGCATGACACCGTCATGATGCCCGTCGAGCATCAGCCGATCATCCAGCAGCGTCGTTCGTCTGGACGGGATTACCATGACGCTCCTGGCGATCTTGGCTGGGCTATCTTCACCTGCGCTGGGTGTGGTGCTGCGTCTCTTTCGCATGGTTTCTATCCCGAACTCGGCCGACCGGGGAAGCTGTATATGCACGACTTCATGCCGCTCAACTGGTATCCGCAGGCTCCCTTGGTCAAGGATTACCCGGACAGCGTGCCGCCAGCGATCGCGAAGGTGGCCGCTGAAGCACACGGATCGATGAGTGTGGGTCACCACCAGGCCGCCGTGCTGATGGCTCGGACGACCGTCGAGGCTGTGGCCAAGGCGCAGGGCATCACGCAGGGCAACCTTGTCGCCAAGATCGACGGGCTCTACAACCAGCACTTGGTGTACGAGCATGTACGCGACGCCGCCCATGAAGTCCGCTTCATCGGTAACGATGCTGCTCACGCCGACTTGGTAGACAACCCCATCAGCGAGGAAGAAGCGTCAGCCATCCTGGAGCTGATGGACATGGTCTTGGACGGTGTGTTCATCGCGCCAGCGAAGACCGCAGCGCAGAGGGCTGCACGTTTGGCGAAGAAAGCAGCAGCAAGCGGTCCGACAGCAGCATCCACACCGTAAGAACGGGGACGTTAGCCCGCCCCTGCCCTCTTTTTGCGCCACGGTTCACCAACCGCCGGCCAGGGTGTACCGGAGAGGTAGGTGGGTGGTTCATCGGAGAGGCTGGCCCAGACGACTTTGCTCGTCTCGGACTGACGGACGCCCCAGTCGTCGGTGATGCCACTGACGAGGCGGAGCCCTCGGGCACCGGCACGTGGGCAGGGCACCACTGTGGTGAGCGGATCCTCGATCCCGATCATCAGGCTTCCTCCGACTGCGCTGAGGCGCAGACCTATCTCCGATTGCGGCTCATGAAGTGAGACCGCCTTGATCGCGTTTTCCATCAGCTCTGAGACGACAAGACGTGCGTCATCGAGGAGGCAGGCGAGCCCCCACCACATCAGGGCGTAGGTGGTAAGGACGCGAGCCTTGATGGTCGCGGAACCGGTAACAGGGAGTGTCAGGCTCATCGAGCGGGGACGAGGGTCGCTGGTCATCGCCCGCCTCCCAGTGGTGCATCACTACTCTCATTCCGCATGGGTCCCACCGTCAACGCGCGTACGAGATCCAGGGAAGGAGTGAGGTCAGACGGCACGAGCCATCCCCAAATGCGGGTGTGCATGGACAAGTGGGAGCATTGGAGGTGAGGGAAGGTGTGACGCTCGGGCCATCACGAGGGCGCAAGGCGAGCCTTCATCCCGAGAAGATCGTTTGACCATTGCAAAAGATCTTGAAATGTGTAATAATTAGCTGGCGTATTGCGATGTTCATGTCAAGTAGCGCACACCTAAATGGAACGTTTTCGAAAATCACAAGCAGAAGGTAAGGATAAAGAGATGAAGTCAGCCGAGACTAGCAAGAAGGAAGATTCGAGGCCAGCGCCAAAGTCGCAGGTTACCGGGAATCAGGTATTCACTCGAGAGCCGGTTTTGGGTCTTTTTATCGTACCGAATCCCCCTCTCGGTCCTTACCGGCGTAGACGCGGCAAGGGGAATCCTCCTAAGTCATCATAGGGGTCATTGACCAACTACTTCTCGGGCCACTTTTTCCATGAGCTTTCGTAGTTTTTGATGCTCCTCCGGCAAAAGCAATGACAGAATCGACATTGGCTCCTCTTTTTTTCCTGCGTCTTCCGACTCTTCCACGTATCGAGTTGTATTCAGGGATATTGCTCCAATAGTGAGAATGTCGGCTCCCTTCTCGATTCGGACGGGCACAGCATAGGTGCCACGCCATATATAGTATGGGCTAGTCGCCGATACGTTACCATATAGCGCTTTCCCTTGGAACATTGCTTGAATGACGGGATAGGTCGAGTTAGCGACTATTTCAACGTTTTTTGTGCCTGACCATTGCGGCTCTCGATGTATCCAAGTGGAACTTCCTATCAGGTTCAGAGCATACGGAGCGCTGCGGGAGCCATGCTTGCGGGCACGTAGCCAGAGAAAGAGCCCAAAGCGTTCTTTCGGTCCGTTTACGTCGTACTCTCCGCTGTCCTTGTGTTCAGCGATAAAGTTATTGAGAAGCTTGCCGATACTATGTCCTTTTTCCAGTGAGTAATGTAGCCTATCGCTTAGCTTTTGTGCCGCCTCGCCAGTGAGAGTGTCAGCGCGTCGATCGCTATCTAGATGAGAATAACAGTCATCGAGCTGTCTCGTGAATCTGATCCCATACTTCAGACATGCAGGCTCTTTTGAGTTCATCAAGTATTCCTCGGGAAAGGTGAGTGCCAGATCGAGTTCCCAGAATACTTGAGTCAGTTGCGAAAATGATTTGAGAACAATAGGGCGCATGTTTAGTTTTTGTTCTAGGTACTCGGCTTTCTTTAGGGCGTAGCGTTTTGAGTCTCTGTCTTCATAGTTCTTGATTGCTTCTGGAACCATAAGGACAAATGGCCGAAGGGTGTGGTCTTTGATTGAGTCTTTTATGTCCCACAAGGGACCTGTTAGATTGGGGTCAGTGACACTGACACCCACGAAGATCACGCAAGTTTTCTGAAGTTGCTTTTTGATCAACTCGCGAACTGATGGGCCAGACTTAAGGAAATCGGACTCACTGAGGACAATTGGTTCTATGGGGTCCTCGTCGCCAATTCCCAACATTCCATGGACATGGAGTACGTCGCCAACTTTGTTGGATTTGCTCCATTCTTCACCTAGTTCTTCTGCAACTAGACCAACCGGTTTTGTTTTCCTTACGTATTTATCCAGTGCAGCTTCGAGGATCCCATCAAAATTGGTTGTAATTATGCGGGCTCTCTTAGTTTTACCAAGCGAGGCACTGGTTCTCGCCAGCGCATCGGCTAGTGGACCAGGAGTGACATGGTCTGATCCGCTGTACAGGGCGTGCCGAATGACTTCTATTGGCGTCTTCTTGGGCTTTGAGGCCTCCCTGGCCATTTGAATCACGAACTCAGCTTTTCGTGTCATTTCTACTGGGTCACTCATGGCCAACTCTTGCAAGATGCGATCCTCCGGTCGGCCGGATGACCCTATTTGTTGACAGATCTTGTTGATTAGTTCTGGCCAGCTAGGCAGGCTTGCATCTCGGGACACGCCTGCCCCTACAATGAACGTAACCGGCGTGTCGCTATACGCTACGACTTGAAAGAGGTCTCGAAGATAGGGTTGCTCTTTCAGCGAGAAGGCATACTTGGATGTGAGGGATTCCACGGTTATCATTTCACTTCCCCCATCTTGCCTGACTACTATTCCGCTATTATCTTAACGCTGCGCGTTAAGATCCGCGAGACAACTTGCCGCATGCTTGAACCCTGGTAAAATACGTAAGCTCTCTTACATCTTCCCTTGCAGTCTTACCGTATAATTCGTTCTCATATGGCAGAACGAGCAAGACCTACATTTGATGAACAGGCAGTCGCGAAGGCGTTAGGCACTGAGGGATCCCCGGTGACCGATCCCGCCTACGGCGAGGGGCAACACTTCCAAGTCCGCTCGGACAACGCTTTTTTGAGCCTCGACACGTTCCCTGAAGCGGGCGTCTCCCGCATCACCACCATGGGCGCGAGGATCGAGCTCTTTGGCGGGACGCTTCCCACAGTTGAAGACGAAGGCATCGTCTTCATGCGCAAGGACGCGGAGCATGAGCACTCAACCGTTGCTCTCCATCCCGATGGCGCGTTGACGCTGGGATACCAGGTCGACACTGGCCCCGCCTCCGTCCCGGGTCTTCCCGACGACGTTGAGGACACCGTGCAGATCATCACCAACCATGAAGCTGTCCACACGCCTACCGAGCCCGCCGGCTCGGAGCCCGAAGCATCACCTGTTGTGGTTGCTGGCCCCAAGCCTCCGGAGAAGGCCGGCGGCCTGGAGCGCATGCCAGGTGCTTTCCCTGACGAGCGCCCGATGATCCAGCGCGTCGTGACAGCAGAGCCTGATCCCACGACCAACGGCCACGTTCAGCCCGCGCCCAAGGTGCGGGAGGCTGTCGCGGAGAACCCTCAGGACGAGCACCCGCTCGACCGAGCTGCACGCATCAGAGCTCAGGACCAGGCGCGCAGGGAGCCCGCGGCCGACACGACCGAGGCCAAGGAGCAAGACGGCCAGCGCGTGAAGCTGGTTGGCCGGCTCGGACGCACTCCGACCTTTCGTACTACCGCTAGCGACAAGCTCGTTGGGAAGTTCCCGCTTGCCGTCCACCTGGAGAACGGTGAGACCGAGTGGCACGACATCCTCGCCTTCGGTCAACGCGCAGATGAACTCCAACAGCGCGTCGAGTCCGAGCAGTTGAAGAAGGGCAACGAGGTCGAGGTTGTTGGATACCGCCATGAGCGCGAGTACAAGGGGCGTAACGGCGAGATGAAGAAGGCGCGGGAGATTAACTCAGTCGCAGTGGTTCGCCGCTGAGTCCGCGTTACCCCGGTGTCCGGGGTTTCTGTTCCCGATAGTAAGTAAGAAGGAACTCGTCTCCCGCGCTCCCTTTGGGGACGGTATAGTGCCGCCCCGACCACGAGCGGATGGGCGAGTAGCCCCAAGTGGCTCCAACCCCTGGGCAGTCTTACGCTTGATGGGGGCACGGGGCCTATGCCGTGGGCGCCTCGTCTTATGGGCGCCTCGTCTTTCCGTCAGTCCGGATTCAGCGAGGCTCGCCATGAATTACGTCACATCGGATCGCAAGTGGTGCGAGGAGCATCCCGACTTCCTTATCAAGTACCTTGATACTCTTCCCTCATCTAAGGTCGTGGGCACGATTATGGATTTCCATAAGCGGACCCTTACGGAGGAGGAGAGGAAGTCAACTTCGGGTATCGCCGCAATGACGGCAATAATGATGCTATATGTGCAGCAGCGCAAAAAAGCTGAAGAGGAAGGAACCTTCCAGCTCAAGCCCCCGCTCCTCGATGACGAGGTGCCGCCGTACCTGCGTCGGCGCATACCGTGCTCTCGCCGCTGCGGACAAACCTTCCGTGTTGACACAACCCTTCGGCGCACAACAGATGACACCATAGCGCCCAATGTAACGCCGAAAGTTACGACGCTTACTGATGACAGAGGCGTGAAGCGCCAGTGTGCTCGGGTTCAGTGTTCTGTCTGTGACCGTATCTACCGAGCTGCGGATTACACAGTTGAGATGGTCCATGAGGCTATCCGTAAAGGTGACTTCAAGAGCCAACGCCGGTCCTTTGAAAGGTGGTTGAAGCTGCTTGAGGAAGAGCAAGTCGAAGAGCGGGGACTAGCTGGAGCTACAACTGCTACCGTCACCCTTGGCCGTGAACTCCCAAGAGACCAGCCGGTCACAGTGACTGCCGAGGAGATGTGCTCAGGGACGTATGTCCTTGGCACGCAGGGTGCCGGTAAGTCGTCACTGCTTGAGCACCTTGCTCTTCAACGGCTGGAGCAGAGTGACAGCGTCATGGTGATCGATCCTCATGGTCAGCTGGTTGACAGTATCATTGCCCGCATGCCGCAGGAGCGCGTTGCGGATACGTACCTACTTGACCTCGCAGACGCGCGCCGCTTTCCTTTCCGGCTCAATATTTTTCACTGTACTGATCCTTCGGATGAGACCGAGCGGGCTCGGACCCGCGGACGGGTATTCCGGGTGTTCCGCCGTATCTGGCCAGAGATAGAGTCGGGTCAATACGCCGAGAAGATCCTCCGCTACGTCACAAACACCTTGATCTACAACCCCGATTGCACGTTGGTTGACGTTCCCGACTGGTTTCGACGTCCTGGTGCCGTGGGCCCAGCACTTCGCAATGTCCAGGACGGGGATACACGGGCGTTCTGGGAGTATGACCTCTCCTCGCTCTCTCCCCGAGAACGGTCTATCCAGACCGAGCCCTTCCTTAATCGGCTTGGAAGGCTTCTCGCAGAGGACGTGTTGCGTCGCCTACTGTGCAACCCTGGGCCCCCTCTGGACGTGGGCCAACTCGTACGCAAGCGTCGCAGTCTCCTCGTCAAGCTACCCGTTGATTCTGATGTCATCGGCGAGGCCGCCGGCTTGGTTGGCGTCACCCTCTTCTCCCTCATCTACGCTGCTACTTTTGATGAACGGGGTAAGGACTGGCGCGACAACTACACGTTGATCGTCGACGAGTTCCAGAACTTTGTCACGAGTGAGTTCGTCAAACTCTTCGTCGGTGGACGCAAGTACGGAGCCAAGCTGGTCCTGGCACATCAATACACCAATCAGCTTGACCAGCCCGGCCTGGATATGAACAGGAGGGGCGTTCTCACCGCCCGCAATGTCGTCTCGTTCCACACAACACCCCATGACGCCACGGAAGTCGCTCCCCTCTTCGCCCCACTTGAGAAGACCTGGGGCCGAGATAATCTCGTGGCCGACGTTGCTGATGCTCTTGGGCGGCATCCCGTTGAGGCCGTGAAGAAGTTTGCCCTTCGGCATGTCCAACCGCTCATCCAGGCCAGCAGCCACTCACGGAACGGATCTGCGGACTTTGGCTGGGGCGAAGTCTCGTACTATTCCCCCTTGAAAATCAGGCACGCTCTAGCGCTGCTCAACGAGTTCCTTTACGAGGCTGAGCGGGACGGACGCGTGAGCGCAAGCAAGAAGGAAGCCTTCATTGAGGCTGTGTACAGTGCTGATTGTTTCCCATACGGGGAAAGGGATGCAGCTAAGGTTCGGCTCGATGTTGACTTGTCCTCCGTGACTGTCGCTCTGATCGACGAGCCCATTTTGGAGCGCCAGCTGGCGACTGGCGCCAAAGAGGTTGTGACGCTACTACCCGCCCTCCCCTCTCGAACAGCCTTCGTCAAGGCAGGAGAGCGTACCTACCAAATGGAAACGTATCCCCTGCCTGGAAAGGTCGAGCAACATCCCGCGCAGCAGCGCGAAGAGGCCCTCATTGAGCAAACACGCCGTGAGTACTGCTCAACCCGTGACACAGTCGACGAGCGGATCGCGACAAGCCCATGTCGGCGTCCCCCTGCTCACGAACCAACAAAGCAACTGTCAGAACAACCACGAGACAGCAAGAAAGAGTCGAAGTCACCTCCAATCAGTCGGAGGTCGCCAAAGCGGTAAAGCGGCTTTCTTACGGGAGTCTTACGGCCAGGACCAAGAGTTCTCACGCGCGTTTGGCAAAGTGTTGCAATGGAGAAACGTCCCGAGCTATATCAACAGCCACGCTCCACCTCCCTTCGCATAGGGGAGGTCGATCACGCGATCCTCTCGGCGGTGAACCGTCACCAGTACCTGACTGCCGCCCAGGTTGGTCGTCTGCTCTACCCGGACGCTCGCGATGAGAACCGATACGTCCAGCGCCGTCTTCGACGTCTGACCGAGGCCGGCTACCTCCTCAAGACTTCGCGAGCTCCCCTCTCCCCGCTTCGGATCAGCACCCCACGTCTTCACGCTGGCCGACAAGGGACGTCACTACCTGGCCGGGCAAGGCGTTGAGCTCGCCAATTCCTACTACCGTCCCTCCGAGGAACGTCGGAAGGCGCAGGACAATCCCTTCATGGAGCACACGCTCGCCGCGGTCGACGTCCTGGTGGCAGCGGAGCACTTGTGCCGTATCGACACACGGGTCACGCTCACGCGTCTTCTTGCCGAGCGCCAGCTCAAGCGAATGAACGTGCGCGTACAGCCCGTCGGCGGCCACGACGACTCTCGTGCCGTCGCGGTCATCCCTGATGCCTGGTTCGAGCTCCAGGTGCTCGATGAGCCCCCGATTGCGATTGCTCTGGAGCTTGACCGCAGCACGGAGCACCAGAACCACTGGCGCCGCAAGATCGCAGCCCTCACAGCCTGGGCCGAGGGCCCGTACCGTGCAGCCTTCCAGGCCGACAACCTCACCGTGGCAGTCGTAACACCCAGCAGACAGCGGCGAGAGCAACTGACCGACTGGACGACCCGAGAGCTTCAGACGATCGGCCGTACCGGCCTTGCTGAGCTCTTCCTTCTCACTGAGGCCTCGCCCGTGACCACGCCGCCCGAGACGTTCTTCTTTGAGCCGCTCTGGTATCCCGCAGGCGAACATGACCCCGTGAGTCTGCTCGATGCGCCTGAATCTGCTGAAGAGGAGGTGAGCCTCAGTCAGCCGCCTGTCTCCGCGTACAACTACAACCTCTCGCAGCCGGTGGAGCGGGAGATCGAATGAGGTTTTTTCCTGCCCACGAGCCGCGTATCCCGCTAGGCACCTATCGGAACTGGTTCTTCCCACGGACGCTCTACCTGCCGCTTGATGCCGCCCGTACCCACATGCACGTGTTGGGCAAGACCGGATCAGGTAAGAGCTACTTCCTCGCCTCGCTGTTCCTCTCCCTGTACTTGGCCGGCCAGCCGGTTACCCTCATCGATCCTCACGGCGACCTCGCGCAGCTGGTGCTCGCCCAGCTCGTTGCCCAGGGCCAGCTTGAGACGGCTGAACAGCGGCAGCGACTCCTCTACCTGGATCTTCCGGCAGCAGCCGCAGAAGGCCGCTACCTCCCCTTCAACTTCCTGGCGCAGCCGTACGACGACCACGCAATGGCCGAGCACGTCACCGAAGCGGCCAGACGGGCATGGCCCGAGCTCGCGCACGGTGCCCCAACCTTTGAAAACATCCTGAAGCACTCGGTCGTGGCCCTGCGGGAGGCAGGGCTTCCGCTCACCTGCCTATCGGACCTGCTCACCGATACGTCCTTTCGCAACGACATCCTTCAGACGCGTGTCCATGACCCCCAGGTCATCCGCTTCTTCCGATTACGCATGGACATGTGGGGGCGAGACGCGCCCGTCATGAAGGAGTCCACGCTCAACCGGGCCGACCTACTCACCCTCTCCCCCATCCTCCGCTACGCCCTCGGGCACCAGGACAACGTCCTGGACTTTCGTCGGCTCATCGATTCTGGAACGTCGCTGATCGTCAACCTCTCAGTCGCCTCACCCGATACGCGCCGGCTCTTTGGTTGCCTACTCACCGTTGGCATGGAGACGGCAGCCCTCAGCCGTGCCAACCTTCGGGCCGCCGGTCGACGACTCCGGACCCCCCATGTCCTGATGATCGACGAGTTCTCCCAATTCATGGCCCAGAGCGAGGAGAGCCTCACGCGCATGCTCTCCGAGACCCGCAAGTACAAGCTGTACTGCGTCATGGCACACCAAAACTGGAGCCAGGCATCAGACCGTCTGAAGGGAGCCCTTCAGAACGTCGGCATCGAGGCCATCTTCAAGGCCGGCCGGCCTGATGCGGAGTACTCGGCCCGGCTCTTCGGGACAGTTGACACCGAGGCCATCAAGCACGTGGTAGCCGACGAGGCAGCCGAGAAGCGCACGCACCCCACGTTCTACCCGCTTCCCGAGCAGTGGGAGCACACGACCCAGGAGATTCAACAGCTGGACGTCGGCGAAGCTTTCTTCCGTCTTCCCGACGACCGCCTCCAACGCCTCCAACGCGTCCACACACCGCGTCTGCCCGACCTTCCGCCTGTCCCCCACGGCCTTGACGAGATCGAGCGCTACTACCTCGATCGGTACTTCCAACCACCACCCGTAGGAAGTGGAACACTGCCACCGTCGATCGACAGCCAGCCGCTGACCGTTTCTCCGGTCATTGGTCGAAGAGTCGGAGCGCAGGCACCGAAGGCTCGGTCACCCTCCGGCAGAACTGTTTTTGCTTACTCCAGACGGAAAGGCGGACGTTGACTTTTGAGTGTCGGATTTGTTATAAGTAAGGCATATGTTACAGGCACCCATTCACATTGAGCATTCTGACCGTCTCCGTCGGGAGATTAGTGCTCGTCCCACCGCCCAGCAGAAACCCCGTGAAACAGCGGGTGATGCGCTGCTATGGCTCGCAAAGCTCGGTGAAGAGCTGAAGGTTACTGGCCCCGCAGACCTATCGTCTCGCATCGACGACTACCTGTATGGAGGAGCGTAGATCCAGCATCATCATTGCCGACACCAGTGGGCTGGTGTCTCTCTTTCATCCGATGGACAGTAATCACGGTTTAGCGGTGGCAGCGGCCAATCGTCTCCGCGAGAACAACGCTACTGTGTTGATCCCAGTTGCCGTTTATCTGGAACTACTCAACATCCTTGGCCGGATAATGGGCCACAATGCTGCTACTCGGGTAGCAGAAGGGATGTCAGATCACTTCGTGATTCTCAACAACATAAGCACCTGGTCACTCAAAGAGTCACTGAGGCTGTTCGCTGAATCCTCAGTAGGCATCAGCCACACAGACTGTGTTGTCATGGTTTCCTGCGACGAATACGAGACCCGTGAGATCTTCGGATTCGACAAAGCCTTCGCCCAGTCTGGGTACCAGATAATTACTAGATCGTAGCTTGCGCCCCACCAAGGTTCCCATCACACAGTGCCAGACCGGCTGCCGCATGCTGCGCGACGACTGACAGCATGGCGTAATGTTCCCTCTTCAGATCTCCTGCGTTTGGGGCATCGATCATCAGGACCCCGTAGGTTGCTTGCTCCGTACGTACCGGACAGAAGGCAAGAGTCTGAAAGTCTCGCTGCTTAGCAGGCCAGCGAACGGCGCTCTTCGGACTTCGCAAGTTTTCTTCGAAGGCCCCCTTATTGTTTCGGATGGCATCGAAGATGTAATCGGCGTGTTTAGTTCCTTTAATCAGATCCTTCAGGGCGCCACGAGGACTATCCGAGTGACACGAGACAGCCAATTTGCTAGGTCCGTCTACGTGAAAGAAACTCACCCGGAGATCACGGACGTCGTTTGCACAGGTTGCCGCCGCCTTTACTGCTCTCTCCTTGACAGAATGCTCGTACCCTCGTCGTCGATCTTCAGGCGCACCGGCCAGTTTCTGCGAGAACTCGTTCAATTGGAAAAATTGATTGAGATAGTCGTACATCAAATTCCGTGCATTTACCTCGCTTTCCTTATTCAGATCCTCGACCTGTTGTTCTAGCGTCTGTACTTGCTGCGCCTCCTTTCGTTGCCAAGCGAGGGGTAGCCACACAGCGAAGAAGGCCCCAGTTACACCGCCCGCAGTAATGAGGGAAAATTCCCACGTACTGAGGTCGATGACATCGAATCCAGCTATCGATTGAAGAGCAAATGCGACTGCGCCGGCCCCGCTTGGGATGGCGAGCTTCACCTTCCTTGGCCAAGTCCATGGTTTCAGTGCTGCTGCCATGACACCAACGGTACGATCCGTTTTTGCGCTGCGCTCGACGAAAGCGGATACAACACCCGTCTGGCTCTTACCGCTTGACAGTAGTTTCACTCGATGTTAAAAACAGGATAGGGCAACTTTGCCCGAAATATGGGAAGCCCAGAAAGACGACACAAACCCGCTAACCATGGAGCACAGGACATAGACCCAGCGCTCCCTTGGGGTCAGTATCGACATCTTCGCAAGTCCTTTAGCGATGACGCCAAATTTGTCGAGGCGCATTTAGAGCAAGCAGGTATAACCGTTACCGATCACCAGAAGGCCGCGATACTTGAGTTTGTCCAATATGTATCCAGCGTTCGAGAGGCCGTTCAAGGTCAAGACACTCCATCAAGCTCACTGGCCTCAGATCAGGTACGGGAACACCGAAAGTCGCCTCTGCGGCGGGCAGTCCTTTTCATCAAGAAAAAGATGCCCCACGCTTAAGGTCATACTACTTTCCTCCCTTAATTGACGGTCTCCTGCGGTCTTCGCTCTCGGGTCAAGGGTCAGCGGAGGAACGTAGCTGACTTGCGTAGCCCTTGACGCGCAGGGAAACCGCGGCATCATCACGTCAAAGGAAGGAAGGGGTATCCCATAGCTGGAAACCTCTCTGAGTCCCCATGTCGCACAATAGAAGTCTGGCGACGGGGTTTTGAGGCTAGCTGTGGTTCAGTGTGTCGTCTCTGGGCCTGTAGTCGTGGGGTGGGTTTTGATTTCAGCTTTAGCTGGTACGAAAAACCGAGTGCTCCACGGTTTGCTACCTGCTGGTTGTAGAGTCGGCTTATAATTTAGGTGGGATAGACCACGTGGCTTGATGAGTCTTTCTTGATCTCTTTTGATATAATCAGGAGTTTCTTTGTTTTTCACCATTCTTGGTCCGGCTTGTGGAGTCGGCCGTGGGCTCGTGGGCCACGATCTTCGTTACGGGGATCTCCTTCCGGATATTCGTCCCACGAGAAATGTCGGTCTTCTCCGAAGACGCTATGATGGGTACAGTCTGGTCCATCCTTGAGCGTTGGACGGTAGTTGAACTGAATGATTCCTCCTCGGATCCCGTCCAAGCTCAGTGGCCCCATTGCACTGTCGTAGAGGTCACCAATCTGCTGAGGTTCCGGATTGGTTTCCGGCGGAGATACATCCTCGTATTCATGGTAGCTATCGCTGCTGCCATAGCTACCGTAGCTCGATGATCCGTATCCGCTGCCGAAGATCCCTGGGTCCTCGCCTCCGGGAGGCGGAGGAGGTTCTGTGCCAAACATGGGCAACAACCTTTCCTGAGCATGCGATGCGGCTGTCCTTGGTGGGCAGGTCGAGTGGTCCTGAGGCTTTACCCACCTCCCACGTGTCGGGGCCCTACGCAGGGAGGGCTCGTCGGCCACTTGAGGGCAGGCCGGTGTCTGCCCGATTCGCTGGCGAGCGTAAGCCCTCCCTGCTCCCAACACGATGCAGGCCACCGGCCAAACCCTCAGGACGAAGAGCTACTCGTCGAGAGGGCTGGCTGTCGCCAAGCTATGGCACTGGCAGGTACCGCACGCTTGGCCTACCTCAACTCGCGCTTTTCGGCTTGCCCCATGCATTCTTGCCTTATGGAGCCAGTGAAGATTCTTAACGTTGTCTGCTCTATCGAGCCGGGACAGACTGAGACCATTTCTGTGCCCAATCCGGAGAGGGACCAGATCGTCAGCGTTTACGCTTATGAGTGGGAAGGCAGTCAGGCGCCCCAGCCTAAACCTTCTGTCGTTCCAGTGAACTGGGGCACGACTTCATCTGATGCTTTTATCGAGGAACATGTAACTCGGGTGACTTTCGCCAATTGGGCACCGTCTGGTGAGGGCTTGCCGAGTGAGTCCATCACGTTGAACGTTACTGTCCTATATCAGGCGGGAAGCCATTCCTAGTTCTGCTTTCAACGAGACAGGCCACCGGCCAAAAGCCTCAGGCCGAGGAGCCTGCCGGACCGGCTGCTTGGGGTTAGCCCTGGCAGGGTCTAGCCACCCTCTCTGGCTTCCCACTGATGAGGCCTTCCCCACCATTCGACTGGCCCGTGGCTCATCGAGGTAGTCCTCGTACCCGGTTAGGCCCACCATTGCCAGCAGATCCAACAGCTGCATATCCGAGTGCGCCACGCCAATGCATCGTTCTGCCTCTGGGCAGCGCACCACGACCCGCCGTCCGGTTTCTCCGGGGAGCAGTCGTTCCACGATGATCAGTGCCGATGTCATGGGCTTGTTGATAGTCGAATTAGTAGCGTCCTTCTTACTCTCAGTATGCATGGCAGGGACACGTGCAGCGACGTATGAGCAGAATGCCCTGATGGCCGGGAAGCGGGATGTCCGTGGTCTGTCGGCAGTCAACATGGAGGCCGGCGTAGTCAGGACGAGCGGCGAGTGCACACTCAGCCGACCGCGTTGAGAGATCGTTTGTGGTTGGCGTGCTCATCCCAAGTGTCCCGCTCGGTTGAGCTCTGTGACCCGGGCGCGTAGCGCTTCGGTGTCCGTCGCCAACCTGACCTTCTTGGGGTCGGCGTCCCACTCCACTCCCCCACCCGGAGGGCGCAGCTGTAGGTACGGTCCTTCGTGCCCCATCACGTAGCCGATCTTGTCGCGTGCTGTATCGATGGCCAGAGTGTTGAGCGATAGCCCGGTGCTCATCCCGCTTGACTCCCCTGCCGCAGTGATTCCGCCAGGCGCATGGCGACATCCGCTCGTACACGACCAAGTTCCACCAGGCCGAGGCTCGGTGATGCTGCGTCAACTCGCAGCGACGGCAGCACGATGCCCGCCTCATCGAGGGCTGCCCTGAGGGACTCAGCTGCTGCGAAGGGATCGATGGTCTGGGTCTGCAGTGTCTTGCGTGCCATGAACAGGACGGTAGGAAGGCAGAGTTGACACCCGCTACGCCATGTTCTCAAATGTTCTCGGGTTCTGGTCGAATGTTCTTCAGTAGTCGCATGAAGGAGGCCGCACGCTATAGCAGGGGCCTTCGGGCTTGGTGAAGCTTGAGATGTCGCCTCACTTCATCCCAGGGAGATCACCATGGCTCGACGACTCCGCTTCAACGGAACCGACAGCAAGAACGGTGGATGTCCTGCCATCCATGAAGACCTCGACACGGGCGAGATCGTCATCCAGGGAGCACCTCTCTCTGATCCCGAGGACCTTCCCCAGCTTCAGTACTTCGGCTCTGGTGACGCCGCGGTGGTGGTACCACGCGAGTTGCTCGTCAATCACGGCCCCAAGGAGATCAAGCGCGTGCCCAAGCTCATCGACCTGGACGAGTTCGGCCGGCTCTTTACGACCTTCGCTCACACGGCCTGGCGCCTGGAGACCCGCCGCGGTTACGCGTCTGACCGTGAGGACCTGACCTACACAGAGTTCGTCCAGACCGGTGCCATCACGCTGGACTACGACGACGAGTGGTCACGCAACATCCGAGCCCAGACAGCAGCCGGCAAGACCATCGGACGGGTACGGATCGTTGACCAGCCGCCCACGATCGAACAGCTCTTCCTGCTCACCGACGCGCCCCGCAACGCTGCTGCCGGTGAAGACATGCGCTACTTGTGGCGCAACGACGCTGAGGCGCAGCACCTCCCCGCCGAGGATTTCTGGATCTTCGACTCTCGGTTGGTTGCCCGGCTCAACTTCGACGATGATGACGTCCTCCTGGACGTCGAGGTGATCACGGAACCCGCCGAGGTTCTCCGATACTGCCAGGTGCGCGACGCTGCGATCCATCACGCCGTCCCCTACGAGGCCTTCGCGCCTCAGGTGGCTGAGAAGGGATAGCGAGCGAGTACAGCCGGTGAGCACGGATTACCAGCAGGCCCGGGAAGCCCTCGGAGCACGTCTGCGTGAACTGCGTCTCTACGCTCCCGGAGGCCGACTCACCGGTACCCAACTGGCACAGCGGCTGGGCTGGCCGCACTCCAAGATCTACAAACTGGAGAACGGCCAGCAGACCGCCACCATGGAAGATCTGCACGCTTGGGCCCAGGGCGTTGAGCAACCCGGGGTGTTCGAGGAGCTGGAGGCACGCCTCAGAGGCTCTGAATCCCACATCCGCTCATGGCGCCGCCAACTCGCCGGTGGACACCGGCCCGTCCAAGAGAGCTGGAACACCGAGGTCTCCAAGGCCACGATGATCTATGCCTGGGAAGAGGCCGTCATCGTCGGCATGCTGCAGACAGCCGATTACGCCCGCCACATGTTTCTTCGCTACGCCGAGCTTCAGAACTCCGTGCGCGACACCGAGGAAGCGGTACGCGCCAGGATGAAGCGCCAGGAGTGGCTGTACCAGGCGGGCAAGAAGCTTCACGTCCTCATGTGGGAGGCAGCGCTCCATGCCTTGATCTGCCCACCCTCTGTCCTCGCCGGCCAGCTCGACCGACTCGCAGGCGTCATCGGGATGGACACGGTGGAACTCGGGATCATCCCTCTTGGAGCGTCACTCAAGATCCCCACAGCCAACGGCTTCTGGATCCTCGACGACCGACTTGTGATTGCCGAGGACTGGCACGCTGAACTCTGGCTCGATGACTCAGACAGCGTCGCCGCGTACATGCGTGTGTGGCGAAGACTGCAGGAGTCGGCAGTGTACGGAGCTGATGCGCACAGTGTCATTTTCCGTGCGCGACAGGCCCTCAACGGACGTTCGGCTAACCCCTGAGCCGGGGTGTCGGTGGGAAGCTTCTATGTAGTCGCCTCTCGGTTCAACCGCCAGGCGACGGAAGACCTTTACCGCAACAGATGCGACAACTTGGGCTAGAGAGACCAAAGTTATCTGCTCTTAGCGTAGTCACAGAGAGTGCTAATATCCTCGCGGAACACAACGACGTGTGACAGGTAGGTCCTCTGTGGGCTACGAGATAGATTTCCTCCCCGTTGGGGACGAGTCGAGCGGCGGCGACGCCATCGCTCTTCGGTACGGCAACCTCTACGGCTCGCGCAGCGAGCAGACCGTGATCGTCATTGATGGTGGCTACCTCAAAGCTGGTGAGGCCCTCGTCGAGCACATCCGGAAGCACTACAACACCGGCATCGTTGATCTTGTTGTTTCAACGCACCCGGATCAGGACCACATCAGTGGGCTGAGGGTCGTGCTGGAGGAGCTGACAGTCAAGAAGCTCCTCATGCACCTCCCCTGGAGCCATTCGTCCGACATGGCGCGAGCCAAGATGATCCTCTCCCTTAACGCCCGGGCGCTTAAGACCGAGCTGCGGGACTCCCTTCAGGGCGCGACCGACCTTGAAGAGGTCGCCAAGGCGCAGGGCGTCCCCATCGAGGAACCATTCCTCGACTGGACGAGTGACGACGGTGTCTTCCGTGTGCTCGGTCCCACCGAGGACTACTACCGGGAGCTGCTCGCGGAGATCGTCGAGCCCGACTCCGAGGCGGCAGCGAGGGCGAGTTGGGAAACGCTGGTACACAAGCTGCTCGCCGGGACCTCCCATGAAGACCTCGACACAGAGACGCTGGGGGAGAACGGAGAGACCTCCGCCAAAAACAACACCAGCACCATCTGCTTGTTGGAGGTCGACGGGCGGAAGCTCCTGTTCACGGGCGATGCTGGGATTCCCGCTCTTGGCCAGGCGCTTGATGTCCTTGAAGCCGAAGGTTTCAAGCCCGGTGATCTGCGGTTTGTTCAGGTGCCCCACCACGGCAGCCGCCGGAACGTAAGTCCGTCGATTCTCAACCGACTCCTCGGGCCCAAGGAGCAGACGACCGTCATCGGGACGGCCTTCGCGTCGGTCCCCAAGAAGAACCCCGAGCACAAGCACCCCGCGAAGAAGACGACGAACGCCTTCCGCCGGCGGGGATACCCTGTCCATCTGACACAGGGGGTGTCGAAGTGGTCTTACTTCGACGCGCCAGACCGCGAGGGTTACAGCACCTCCACCCCCGAGCCGCTGCACACTTCCGTGGAAGACAACGGGGATAAGTAGCGTGCTCTGGTTGGACGACTACGAGCGCCGGGCGCGACTTGCGCCTGGCCTCCTCGCTCTACTGCCCCTCAGCGTTGCATTGGCCGTTCTTGGACTGAGCAAGGCTCCCGTGGTCGTATCGGCTCTCACCGCGCTGTCACTGGCCGGTGGTCCCGTTGTTCTCGCTGAACTCGTGCGCCACCAAGGTCGGAAGGTTCAGGAGGTGCTCTGGGCTTCATGGGGTGGCTCGCCGACCATCCAGAAGCTCCAGCTACGGCAGGAGGGGCAGAACTCGCTGCAACGAGAGTCCTGGCGGAAGGCCGTGTCATTCGTGACCGGCATCGAACTTGCCTCGGCTCGCAGCGAGCGGGCGAACCCGACCAAGGCCGACGAAGCGATCGACGTTGCCGTGGGGCAGATACGGAGCCTCACGCGAGACGAAGCTAAGTTCCCCCTCGTGCGTGCCGAGAACCGAAGTTACGGGTTTCATCGGAACCTCTACGGCATCCGCTGGACCGGGCGTATCACCGCGCTGCTGGTGGTACTCGGTGTACTGGCGTACATGCTGTGGCTCGCGCACTACGAGCATCAGGCTGCGTTTACGCTCAGCAATACTCTCGCCCTCCTCGCCACGGTGGCCTGTCTCGTCATCTGGTACGTCCTCCCATCAGAAGTGCGGATGCAGAATGCCGCTGAAAGGTACGCGTACGAGCTGCTGCAAGCTGCCGTCGTCCTCGCCGCCGAGAAGGCCGAGCCCACCCCCGAGGGGACGCAGTAGGCCACATACCCACCCGGGTGCTTAGGTGCGTTTTACTTGCTCATAAGACCCACCTTAGGTACTTGGCTTTGCTTGATGTGATGGCTTTGCTTGATGTGATGTGCTTTGCCTCCCTTAATTGACGGTTTCCTGCGGCCTTCCCTCTCGGGTCAAGGACCGGCGGAGGTACGGAGCCGGCGTGCGAAGTCCTTGACGCGCAGGGAAGCCGCAGGCATCCTCACGCCAGAAGGAGGGAAAGCTATACGACTCAACCATTATTCCTTATTGACATTAGTGATCGTTTTTCAGTATTCTGATACAGAATAAGAGATTGCGTCGAGACAACCTGTCCAGGCTTTCGATTCATCTAACTTGATATGGTAATTTCTATTGCGTCACAGAAAGGTGGTGTCGGCAAGACATCCTCAAGCATCTCCCTCGCAGCAGGGCTGGCCCGAAAGGGTAAACGAGTACTCCTCGTCGACATAGACTCCCAGTCAAACAGCAGTAAAGTGCTGCTTCCTAACTATACGCAGATCCAGAAGAACCAGACGATCTACGCCACGATCCTGGAACGTAGCCCGCTCCCGATCCACGAGACAATAATACTCAACCTGGATATTGTGCCCTCGCATATACTGCTCTCCAATACCGATGTCGAGCTGACGACAGCGATCGATCATCGGGAAGAGCGACTAAAGCGGGAGCTTGATGCTGTAAGGGATCGCTACGACTACATTCTCGTTGACTGCCCCCCTGCCCTCTCATGGCTAACAGTCAACGCCTTCACAGCGTCGGATAAGGTCATCGTTGTTGTGGCGCCTGGATATTTTGAACTTGACTCCATCGTCCAAATAAGCAAGACACTCAAGGAAGTCCGCGAACTCTTTAACTCTCATCTTGAGCTCGCCGGTTTCTTGTTTGCCATGGCTGATTCGACTGTTAACAGTCGAACGTCCCTGCAGATCTTGCGCCAGACGTACACCGGCTCGGTTTTTAATACCGTCATTCCGCGCAATACTGACCTCAGAGATGCTCACTTCAATCGTCAGGACGTGTTCTCGTTCAATCCGAAGTCGCCGGCAGCCCTCGCTTACACCAAGCTAATTGGCGAACTGTTCGACCTATGAATAAGAAGCTGGACATCGGTAACATAAGGAGCGACCTCGAAGGGTCTTCCTTTTTCTCCCGCCCGGTGAGGGAGCCATCCTCGCTTGTACCTGAATCGGGGACTTTCCCTAAACTGGCCGACCATAATCTACCCGTTCGCCCGAACGACCGGCCGCCCGTTCGCCCACCTGGCAAACGCATCATCACCCGAAACTCATTTGAGCTCTACGAGGATCAAATGGATTCGCTACGTGACCTTGCCTACCTTGAGAAGAGACAGGGAAAGATGGGCAGCATGTCTGCAATGGTTCGGCAAGCGATTGACAACTACCTTCAGGAACATTCCCCAAAGAAGTGACCCCGAACGCCCGAACGATCGTGAATCCGTTCGTCCGAACGACGCGTCGACGCATCGTGCCAACGTAGCAACGGGACTATTCAAGGCTTCTCGGATTTGCTTACATCAAATAGCAGACCAGGCAGCCGCCGTCTCCCCCGCGCAAGTGGGGTTTGCGACTAAAGACGGACTAGCCTGCCGCAATCGAAGTGACCGACTGACCGAAGCAAACACGATCGATCCGTTAAGTACTGGATCTTTCTAGGACGCTGGTTTACTACCAGTCAATCTGAGTTACCTCATCGAGAAACGGCTCTTGTCTTGTCTTTGGAAAAAGGCGAGGCGGAGCCTCGATAGGCAAGCGAAGGGAATGAGAGAACGAAGAGAGCGGGAATAGGGGAGCCTTCAAGGGGGATCTAAGGGGGTTTCTTTGTCGTGGGACAAACGCGCCGAGGTTAAAGCATGAGCCCACTGTTCACGCCTGAATAAATCGGTTTGTACCAGCCCATGTGTGTAGCCGGGTACAGAAGTTGATCGTAAAAGGTGATCGAGTAGCTTCTGTACTCATACCGGTTGGTTGTCGGGTGTCGTACCGTTTCAGGCCGGTACATCAGCCGGTACACAAGGAGCGATCAGCGGAAGCATCCTGCGGATGGTTCATAGCTGGAAGGAACAGCCCGCTTACCAGCGGGTTTGGGTGTCATCGGACGGGGGGAGTCAGCCGCACCACAAGGGTCAGAACGGAGCTCCCGTGCGGTCGGTGGCGCGGCTGACTCCCCCCGTCCTCTCCACCACCACACAAGGTCTTTGACCTTAGGCCCTTCGGGGTGTGCTGGCTCCGAGTCCACCCCCAAAGGGGGCCGAAGTGGCGGCTCGGCGGCATTCCTTCCAGACCTTCCTTCCGCCGTGCCGCAATGAGCCGCTACGCGGTTTGACTGGATCCGTGCCGGATCAAGACATGGATGGCTTCGCCATAAAGGGAGCCGGCTCGATACCCGAGCTGTAGAGCTTGGCCGCGTTGAGCCTGCCGGTTTTGGTTTGGCTTCGGGGTATCGCGCACCTTTGCGCCTCCTCGCGCGTTCGCAGCGTGCCACATGGCTTCCACAGTCGCGTCAAGACAGCCCTATGGGCTCCGCTGCGGCGGCTGCGCTATCGCTTTGATCTTGACCCGTCAGTGCACTATGTGCCCTGTGGACTACGCGCAAGAAGGCGCAGAAAGGAGGTGAGTTGATATGGAGTACACAATCATTCGGGTATACCGGGTTCCAGGAGCCACCCAGCGGGAAGCAACGGACCGGTTCATGGAGGCCCGCGAGTTTGGCGTTGAGCGGGACTTCCACGTACGGGATCTTGTGAAGCCGCCGGTAGGCAGGTTTCAGGCCATGCTGAAGCGGACCTCATGGTGGGATCTTGTGCGCCGACAACTCTTGGGAAGGTGAGGTGCCTTCCTTAGCTGGGGTTGCTTCCTCTGCTGCTTGATTGGTTTTACTATTTCCTCACGCCTGCTTTGTCCGATTCCTTGGTATTGGCGAGGCCGGCGTCTAAAATGGAAGGAGGCCGGTGAGCATTTTTTGGGCAGCCGAGCATCCTCTGTCTTCACTCTCTGATCCGTGAGAATGTTCCGTCTGCCCCGTCTCTGTTGATGGGTGGCAGCCGCCGAGGAGGGCAACCACCTATGCACCCAACACTTGATGAGATCCGCTCCTGGGGAGCGACGGTTGGTGTATCCCATGCCGCTCGTGCGCTGGGTATCTCCAAGTCGCATCTGTACGAGCTGATCAAGCGGGGCGAGGTGCCCTTCCGCGTCGTGGCGTTTGGCAGCCGCTACCGGGTGATTACGGCGTCTTTGCTTGCCTACCTCGAAGGTGCGTGAGCCAGCAGCGCTCAGGCACTGTTTTGTTTGTGTGGGCTCGCTTACACTCGTTTCAGCTCCAGGGGGGTCAATCACAGTAGGTGACTCAGGTGAGCGACCCAATAAAGAAGATCACGCTCGTGGACGGCACGGTGCGATACCGCTTCGTCACCGATGGTCCGCGCCGGCCCGACGGAAACCGTCGGCAGATCACCAAGACCTTTGACACCAAGAGGGAAGCCCGCGACGAGTTGGCGAGGATTCGCCATCAGTCCAAAACAGGCGAGTATGTGGCGCCAACCAAACTAACGGTCAATGAGCTGTTGGACATCTGGCTTCGGACCGCGACACGGGACGTCGAGGAAAGCACCGCTTCCAATTATGACAACGCGCTTCGCCCCATCCGGGCTTTTCTGGGCACCAGACGGGTGCAGCAGCTTTCCGAGGAGGATGTTGAAGCGTTCGTTGATTGGATGGTCACCAGTGCCCGCCGTCGTGGCGGAAAAGTGGGAACGGGCCTAGGGGTCCGCTCCATACAACTCACCATGGGGAGATTCCGCTCAGCTCTCAATCTCGCGGTACGCCGCGGCTGGGTGGTCCGAAACGTTGCCGAGCACGTTCGGATATCCCGAGACGCAAGGACCAAGGCCAAGCAGAACAAGCCTGAATACAAGCCCTGGGACGAGGCCGAGGTAAAGGCTTTCATCGAGGCCAGCAAGGACCATCGGCTGTTTGGAGTCATGCTGCTCGCACTCATCGCCGAGCGTCCAGCCGAGGTGTGTGGTGCCCGGTGGGCCGACGACGTTGACCTTGACGGTGCCGGGACGATCGCCATCGGCAACACCCGCACCCTGGTCTATGACCGCCGTCTGGAGAAGGGCGAGCGCAACAAGGTCGTCGAGAAGCAGCCCAAGACCGAGAATGGCAAGCGCGTCCTTCCGCTACCCAAGCCGGTGTACACGGCGCTCACGGTGTTTCGTGCACAACAGGCCCAGGAGAAGGCTGCGGCCGGGGGCGCGTACGAGGATTCAGGTTACGTCGTGGTTGACGAACTGGGCCGCCCGTTCAAGACAGACAAGCTTCGGCGTGAGACGCAGAAGCTCATGGAGGAAGCAGGGGTGCGCAGGGTCCGTCTCTACGACGCGCGTCACGCCTGTCTTTCTTGGATGGCCAACAACGGCGTACCTGACACCGTCGTCTCAGCATGGGCCGGACACAGCGACCTGTCCTTCACCAAGCGGGTGTACGTGCATCCCGACCCGCAGAGCCTCAAGGCTGGCTCGGACAAGCTCAGCGAGCTGCTCGGCTGACCCACAGGGTGGCCACTGTCAATCATTCGAGTGATGTCTGGACTCGTGGTCCCATGTCGCGTGATGAGCGGTTGCCGTCGGGGTTCACCATGTGCAGCGAGGTAGTGCTCAAGACGGTGCGTGGTGTCTGCCTCAGAGGGGAAAATCGGCGCCCCTGCCCGTCCAGGGCGGGGGCCCGCTTCATGTAGTTCTGGCTTGTGACACGAGAGCGCGGCCCACGTTCTCGTCGGCCAAGAAAGCGTGCAGGGGCAGGCCAGCACGGGGGGAACCAGCCCGCCCCTGCACTCGACCCTCATGATCGGGTCATCTGGTACAGCGTATCGTGCACCGCGAATGTCACCAGGAAGAAGCTAGGGCTGTCTGACGCGCGGTCAGGTTCCTTCCTCGTCGGCAAATGGTGGGCTTCCCGTCCCAGCGATTCTCAGCTCAGTTGAGCCAGGACCAGCATCGCTCCTGACGATGAAGACGCGGGCTTCCCATCCCTGCTCCGTACTGAGGAGCAGGTTGTCGGTCTGGCGAATACGCCACACGTCCGTCGTGGTCCTGGCGTGGATGGTTCCAATCCACCTCGGCTGGCCGCCATAAACGTGCTCCTGGTCGTCAAACGGATCGGTGAGCAGCGTCTTGTACTCGGTGAAGGACACCAGCTGAGCGGTTACCTTGTATGGGACTCCATCGGCGATCACGCGCGCCGGCCCGTTATATTTCCCCATGACCACCACGATTACAGTAGGTCGGCGTGTGAGGCACGCACACGCCCCGCAGCCATGACTGTCGACGCGCAAAAACCACCCGCCTGGTTGCTGGCTCACTGGGTAGCCCAACGGCTGCGCAGAGCGTGGCCGCGTCTTGTCACCTCGGCACGTCATCACGGCGGGCAATTGTGAGAAATTGTGAGACAAGAGTCCCAGAAACGATCAAGGGCCTCGTCTCACGTGAGTGATCCAAGGCCCTGACCTGCGATGACAGTTCATCGAACTGTCGGGACGACAGGATTTGAACCTGCGACCCCTTGACCCCCAGTCAAGTGCGCTACCAAGCTGCGCCACGTCCCGATGCGTATCGCGCGGGTGAACCGCGTGATCACGCAGGTCAACCCTACCGCATGGGGAGCCGTTCCCCGGCCCGTGCCGACGGCCGGTCCGGGCGCCGGGTCCAGCCGGCGAGACCCACCGTCGAGACGGCGACGGCGAGGACGGCCCACCA
>NZ_JBEXSH010000022.1:0-25699 GCF_040613555.1 Streptomyces sp. NPDC006265 | reverse complement strand
GTCGTTTCCGGCCGTCAGCGGCCGGCGCCGGGCCTCCTCGGACGGCCCGGTTTCTCATCCTCGTCCAGCAACTCCCGGCAGACTTCCGTGAAGTCGTGGAGTCGGTCGACCGCCAGCAGGCTCGCACCGGCGGCCTCGCGCAGAGCCCGGTCGCGACCGACGCGAGGGCTTTCCTCGAGCCGCCAGCCGATATTGATCTTCCAGCCCAGAACCTCACCGTGGGCTTCATCTGCCGCCTCGGCCGCCTTCTCGGGCCCCTCGAGCTGCACCATGACATACACCTCCTCCAGGGCCGCTTGAGCCTTCACGAGCATCTTGTAGGACTCGGCGGCCTCAGGCGTTTCGTCCCGGCCGGCCTGGTGCGCCGCCTCCGCCACGGCGATGGCCTGGGAGGCTTTGCTGATGAACTGGCTGTAGGCGTCGCGCCGGACCTGGCGCCGCCAGTGTGCGCGCTGGGTCTGCTCCTGCGCTCGCCCTGTCACCCGGGCGGCGCCGAGGGTGCCGACGATGCCGATCAATCCGCCCGCTATGGCTCCTGCGAGCCCGGCAATTCCTTGATCCACAGCAGTCGTTGTCAGCCATGGACGCGAGCGCGCTCAGGGCCCGGGCCCACCTCCGGGCGTGATCCCTGTTCGGTCAAAAATCGAAACTCCCGTCCCGGCAGTAACCGCTTACGCATAGAGTGCCCCCGGGATCGAGCTTTCTGAACGCGTTCAAAGGGGCGCGTGGGGCTCAACGGGGAGGGGCCGTTCCATGGGCAAGGGGGTCAAAGCCGCCGTCATAGGCGGGGTGTTCGCGGTGATGGTGGGTGGGGCCGGGTACGGCGCCTACAACGTCGTGAACGCGCTGAACGGTGACGGGGGCGGCACCGGCGGGGTCGCCTCCGAGAAGAGGACGGGGCCGCCCGGCAAGGACGAGGTCGAGGAGACCACGGCCAAGTTCTTCGCGGCCTGGCAGACGGGAGCGACCGCGAAGGCGGCGTCGTACACGAACAACGACGCGGCCGCCGAGCAGCTGCTCGGCGCCTTCGCCGACGACGCTCACATCACCGACGTGAAGATCACGCCCGGCGCGGCCCGGGGCACCACCGTGCCGTACACGGTGAAGGCGAAGGTGTCCTACGAGGGCAAGTCCGAGCCGCTCGGCTACAAGAGCGAGCTGAAGGTCGTGCGTGGGCTGACCACGGGGCGGGCGCTGGTCGACTGGCAGCCGTCCGTCGTGCACCCCGGCCTGAAGAAGGACGACACCCTCGTCACCGAGCAGTCGGCCACTCCGCCCATCGAGGCCGTGGGCCGCGACGGCACCGAGCTGACGAAGGAGAAGTACCCCTCCCTCGGCCCGGTCCTGGACGCCCTGCGCGACAAGTACGGCGAGAAGGCCGGCGGCAGCCCGGGCATCGAGCTGGTCATCCGGCACGAGGGCGACGGCGCTCCCGACACCACGCTGCTCACCCTCGCCAAGGGCAAGTCGGGCAAGCTCACCACCACGATCGGCCCGAGCGCGCAGGCGGCGGCCGAGAAGGCGGTCAAGCGGTTCGCCCAGTCGTCGGTGGTGGCCGTCAAGCCCAGCACCGGCGAGGTGCTGGCCGTGGCGAACAACCGCACGGACGGCTTCAACGCCGCCTTCGAGGGCCAGGCCGCACCCGGCTCCACCATGAAGATCATCACGGCCGCGATGCTCATCGACAACGGCGTGACCTCGATGAACGGCCCGGCCCCCTGCCCCGACACCGCCGTGTGGCAGAGCCAGACCTTCAAGAACCTCACGAACATGAAGGCCAACGAGTCCGCCACGCTCGCGAACAGCTTCATGCGGTCCTGCAACACGGCCTTCATCAAGCTCATCGACGAGAAGCCGCTCACGGACGCCTCACTGACCCAGGAGGCCGAGGAGCGCTTCGGTCTGGGGCAGGACAACTGGAAGACCGGCATCGTGTCGTTCGACGGCAGCGTCCCCACGGTCGACGGGCCGGACCGGGCGGCGGGTGCCATCGGGCAGGGCCAGGTCCAGATGAGCCCGCTGAACATGGCCTCGGTCACCGCGACCGCGATCACCGGCGCCTTCCGCCAGCCCTACCTGGTCTCGCCGGAGTTGGACGGCCGGGAGCTGGCCCGGGCCCGGGGCCTGCGGTCGAGCACCGCGGCCCAGCTCAAGCAGATGATGCGGCTCACCGCCACACAGGGCACCGCCATGGGGGCCATGGCCGGGCTCGGCGGCGACATCGGCGCCAAGACCGGTTCCGCCGAGGTCGACGGCAACGCCAAGTCCAACAGCTGGTTCACCGGGTTCCGGGGCGACATCGCCGCGGCGGCCATGACCGAGGAGGGCGGCCACGGCGGCGACGCGGCCGGGCCGATTGTCGCAGCCGTGCTACGAACCAGTGGCTGATCTCACCTTCGAGGGCCGGGACTCTAGGGTGGTGGCCGTCGTTGGGACGGTTGAGGGCAACGGGGACCCTGGGGATTCGCGGAGGAACGAACAGCAGTGGGCAACAGAAGGCGCGTCGCCGAGCGGCGGAAGACGAGACCCGCCGTGATCGGCGGGATGATCGCCGTGGTCGCCGTGGGCGCCGGGGCCGGGGCCTACACACTGTTCGGCGGCGGCGCAGCCGCCGACGACGGGACGCGGGCGGCGGACCAGAAGGCCAAGGTGAAGACCGGCCCGCTGTCGCGGGCCGAAGTCACCACCACCGCCCGCGCCTTCCTCACCGCCTGGCAGTCCGGAAAGGTCCCCCAGGCCGCCGCGGTCACCGACGACCCCTCCGCGGCCCGGCCGCTGCTCACCGGCTACACCAAGGACGCCCACATCAAGGACGTCACCCTCACACCGGGCAGGCCCACCGGCGACAAGGTGCCGTTCTCCGTCAAGGGCACGGTGTCCTACAAGGGCACCGACAAGCCACTGACGTACGACAGCGCACTGACCGTCATGCGCCGCACCTCCGACGGAAAGCCCCTGGTCGACTGGCACTCCGCCGTCGTCCACCCGGACCTGAAGGACGGCGACGAGCTGGTCACCGGCGAGGCGGGCACGCCCCCGGTCAAGGCCCTCGACCGGGACGGCGGCGAGCTGACGAAGGCCACGTACGCCTCCATCGGCCCGATCCTGGACGGACTGCGCGAGAAGTACGGCAAGAAGGCGGGCGGCAAGGCCGGTATCGAGCTCCGGGTCGTGCGCGGCAAGGCCGCCAAGGCGAAGGACCTCTCCGACAAGACCCTGCTGGAGCTGAGCGAGGGCACACCGGGCACGGTGAAGACCACGCTGGACCCGGCCCTGCAGGCGGCGGCCGAGCAGCAGGTGGCGAAGAAGGCCAGGTCGTCGGTGGTCCTGCTGCGGGTGTCGACCGGCGAGATCCTGGCCGCCGCCAACGCCTCCCCCGGCTTCAACACCGCGTTCCAGGGCTCCCTGGCCCCCGGCTCCACGATGAAGGTCATCACCTCGTCGCTGTTGCTGGAGAAGGGCCTGGCCTCGGCGGACAAGAAGCACCCGTGCCCGAAGTACTTCACGTACGGCCACTGGAAGTTCCAGAACGACGACAAGTTCCAGATCAAGAACGGCACCTTCAAGGCGAGCTTCGCCCGCTCCTGCAACACGGCCTTCATCAGCCAGGCGCCGAAGCTGAAGGAAGACGACCTGACCAAGGAGGCCCAGCAGGTCTACGGCCTGGGGCTGAACAACTGGGCGATCGGTGTGCCGAGCTTCGACGGCGCGGTGCCGGTGCAGTCGGCGGCCCAGATGGGGGCCTCCCTGATCGGACAGGGCGGGGTCCGCATGAACCCGCTGAACATGGCGTCGGTGTCGGCGACCGTCAAGTCCGGCACCTTCCACCAGCCCTATCTGGTCTCCCCGGACGTGGACGGACGCAAGCTGGCGAAGGCCTCGCGCACGATGCCGGCGAGCACCCTGTCCCAGCTGCGTGAGCTGATGTCGTACACGGCCGCGTACGGCACGGCCGCGGAGGCGATGGCCGGGGTCGGCGGCGATGCCGGCGCGAAGACCGGGTCCGCAGAGGTCGACGGGCAGAAGAAGCCGAACGGCTGGTTCACGGCCTACCGGGGCGACCTGGCCGCCGCGGGCGTCGTCCAGCAGGGCGGGCACGGCGGCTCGACGGCCGGCCCGATCGTGGCGGCGCTGCTGAAGATGGGCGGCTGAACACCTCGGCAGAGGGCGCGGCAGGGCGGGGGATCAGTGCGTCACGGGTTCCGCGGCGGCCATGTACGTCCGCCGCAGGAAACGCAGCAGCGCCTGCCGCTCGAACTGCACCACGGACACGCCGTGCGCGGAGTGGAACTCGACGACGACCTGCACCCGGCCGCACGGCCACACCCGCACCTCGCCGCTCCCGGTGGGGGCCCGCAGCCCCTCCTCCAGCAGATCGCGGCCGAAGATCCACTCATGTCCCCCGCTGCCGGGCAGGGTCATCCGTACCGAACGGGGATCGTGGTCGGGGTCGTACCGCAGGGTGACCGGAACCGCGTCCAGCTCGTCGACGAGCGGCACGGCCGCGTCGGAGACGATGTGGGCTCGTGCGTACTGCTCGACTACGGACATCGGACAGCCCCTTCCCCGTGCGCAATCCGAGTGGAAACTCTCCGTCCACTCCTTCTCCAATGTCCCATATTTTCCGCAATACGCCTTTCGGGGCGCATATATCACGGGTGAGATAAAACGAGCATCACGCTCTTGCAAACCATTCGCATCAAGCCACATCATCGAACGGTGCATGTACCTGACGGATTCATCAACGCGCCCACCTCAGCCGCCACCGGTGTGATCGCCGCGGGCGCCGTCGCCGTGAGCCTGCGCGGCGCACGCCGCGAACTCGACGAGCGCACGGCGCCGCTGGCCGGACTCGTCGCGGCGTTCATCTTCGCCGTGCAGATGCTGAACTTCCCCGTCGCGGCGGGCACCAGCGGCCATCTGCTCGGCGGCGCGCTGGCGGCGATACTCGTCGGCCCCTACACCGGGGTGTTGTGCGTCTCCGTCGTCCTGCTGATGCAGGGCATCCTGTTCGCGGACGGCGGCCTGACCGCGCTCGGCGTCAACATCACCAACATGGCGATCGTCACGACGGTCGTCGCCTACGCCCTCTTCCGCGGCCTGGTGAAGGTGCTGCCCCGCACCCGCAGGTCGGTCACGGTGGCCTCGTTCGTCGCGGCCCTGGTCTCCGTCCCGGCCGCCGCGCTGGCCTTCACGCTGATGTACGCGATCGGCGGCACCACCGACGTCTCCCTCGGCAAGGTCGCCACCGCCATGATCGGCGTGCACGTCCTCATCGGCATCGGAGAGGCGGTGATCACCGCCCTCACCGTCGGCGCGGTCATCGCCGTACGCCCGGACCTGGTGTACGGGGCGCGCGGGCTGACGCAGAAGCTCAAGCTGCGGGTCAACGGCGAGCTGGTCGACGCTCCCGGGGCCGAGCCCGAGCCCGCGCCGGTGGCCGCCCGGACCTCGCACCGCAAGGTGTGGGCCGCCGGCCTGGTCACCTCCCTGCTCCTGGCCGGATTCGTCAGCTTCTACGCCTCCGCCGACCCCGACGGCCTGGAGAAGGTCGCCACCGACCACGGCATCGACAAGAAGGCCGAGGAGCACGCGGTCGCCGACTCCCCGCTCGCCGACTACGGCGTCAAGGACGTCGCCGACGCCCGCCTGTCCGGAGGGCTCGCGGGCGTCATCGGCGTGGGCGTCACGGTCGTCGCGGGCACCGGCGTGTTCTGGGCCGTGCGCCGCCGCCGTACGGACGACGCCTCCCCGTCGGACACCACCAGCATGACGAGCGTGTGACATGGGGGCCGGGCACGCGCACAAGCTGTACCGGCACGGGCACTCGCCCGTGCACGGCCTGCCGCCGCACACCAAGCTCGCGGCCGTGTTCGCCTTCGTGGTGGTCGTGGTGTCGACGCCGCGCGAGGCGATGTGGGCGTTCGGGCTGTACGCCGTGCTGCTCGGGGCCGTCGCGTACGTCGCGCGCGTGCCCGCCGTCTTCCTGCTCCGGCGGCTGCTGATCGAGGTGCCGTTCGTCGCGTTCGCGGTACTCATGCCGTTCGTGGCGGAGGGCGAGCGGGTCGACGTGCTCGGCCTGTCCCTGAGCGTGAACGGCCTGTGGGGCGCCTGGAACGTACTCGCCAAGGGCACGCTCGGCGTCGCGGCCTCGGTGCTGCTGGCCGCCACGACCGAGCTGCGCGAACTGCTCCTCGGCCTGCAGCGCCTCAGGCTCCCGCCGCTCCTCGTGCAGATCGCGTCCTTCATGATCCGCTACGGCGACGTCATCACCGACGAGATGCGGCGCATGCGGATCGCCCGGGAGTCGCGCGGCTTCGAGGCCAAGGGCGTCAAGCACTGGGGCGTGCTCGCCAAGTCGGCGGGCGCGCTGTTCATCCGCTCCTACGAGCGCGGCGAGCGGGTGCACCTGGCCATGGTCAGCCGCGGCTACGCCGGTTCCATGCCCGTCATCGACGAGGTGACCGCGTCCCGGGCGCAGTGGTCGTACGCCCTCGCCCTCCCCTGCGCCGCTCTGCTCGTCTGTCTGCTGGGATGGTCCCTGTGACTGCTTCTCTGGAGGTCTCCGGCCTCGCCTTCGCCTACCCCGACGGACACCAGGCCCTCTTCGGCGTCGACTTCTCGGTCGCGCGGGGGGAGCGGGTCGCGCTGCTCGGGCCGAACGGCGCCGGCAAGACGACCCTCGTGCTGCACCTCAACGGCATCCTGACCGGCGGCGCCGGCACGGTGCGGGTCGCCGGGCTGCCCGTGGACAAGCGGACCATGGCCGAGGTCCGGCGCCGGGTCGGCATCGTGTTCCAGGACCCGGACGACCAGCTGTTCATGCCGACGGTCCGCGAGGACGTGGCGTTCGGGCCCGCAGCGGCCGGGCTGAAGGGGCCCGAGCTGGAGGAGCGCGTGGACCGGGCGCTGGAGCGGGTCGGCATGGCGGAGTTCAAGGACCGCCCGCCGCACCACCTGTCCTTCGGGCAGCGCCGCAGGGTGGCCGTGGCGACCGTGCTGGCGATGGAGCCGGAGATCCTCGTCCTGGACGAGCCCTCCTCCAACCTCGACCCCGCCTCCCGCCGCGAACTGGCGGACATCCTGCGCTCCCTGGACGTGACCGTGCTGATGGTCACGCACGACCTGCCCTACGCGCTGGAGCTGTGCCCGCGCTCCCTGATCCTCAGCGACGGGGTGATCGCGGCCGACGGGCCGACCGGCGAGCTGCTCTCCGACGAGGAGCTGATGCGGGCCCACCGTCTGGAGCTGCCGTTCGGTTTCGATCCGCGTTCCGTCCCGGCGGCTGCGGCCCGTCCGTGACAATGGGCGCGTGACGAACGAGGAGAGCGACGGATCGCCGCTGCTGGACGAGCAGCTGTGCTTCGCGCTGTACGCCGCCCAGCGCGCGGTGACGGCGGCGTACCGCCCGCTCCTCGACGAGCTGGGCCTCACCTATCCCCAGTACCTCGTCCTGCTGGTCCTGTGGGAGCGCGGCGAGACCACCGTCAAGGAGCTGGCCGCGGCCCTGCGTCTCGACTACGGCACGGTCTCGCCGCTGCTGAAGCGGCTGGAGGCGGCCGGTCTGGTCCGGCGTGAGCGGTCGGCGCGGGACGAGCGGTCGGTGCTCGTGGCCGTGACGGGGCGCGGGGAGGCACTCCGGGAGCGCGCGGGGCGGGTGCCCGGCGCGCTGCTCACGGCGACGGGGCTCGACGCGGCGGAGGCCGGGCGGCTGCGTGGGGAGCTGTGGCGGCTGGCCGAGCGGGCGGAGTCGGCGGCGGACCGGGCGCGCTGAGGGTTACCCCCGGTTGCCCACCCCCTGGTAACGGCCCACGAGTTACCAGCCAGTACCTTGTGCACGATGTGTTTGTGCACACCTGGTTCCCGGGGGAGGACAGCATGACTGACGGCCCCGCCGTCGACACCCGCCCGACGAAGATCATGTACGTGGCGGAGGCCACCGCCCACGGCGGTCGCGAGGGTTACGTCACCAGCCAGGACGGTCACCTCGACCTCAAGGTCGCGATGCCCCCGCAGCTCGGCGGCGAGGGCAACGGCACCAACCCGGAACAGCTCTTCGCGGCCGGCTACAGCGCCTGCTTCCACAACGCCCTGATCCTCGTGGGCAACCGCGAGGGCTACGACCTGGCCGGCTCCACGGTCGCCGCGAAGGTCGGCATCGGCCCCAACCGGCAGCGCGGCTACGGTCTCGCGGTCGCCCTCAGCGTCTCCCTGCCGGTCGTCGACCCGGACCTCGCGACCAGGCTGGTGGACGCGGCCCACGAGATCTGCCCGTACTCCAACGCGACCCGCGGGAACATCGACGTGACCATCCTGCTTGGCTAGTGCCGCGGCAGGCACTCGGGGGAGCACCACGAGCACAGCTGCTACACGAGCACAGCTGCTACACGAGCACAGCTGCTATACGAGCACAGCTGCTATACGAGGAGTACGGACGTGGACGTGAACGGCACGGTCGCCGAGGGCTTCGAGCCGGTCAGGGAAGCGTTCGTACGGAACTTCGTAACGCTCGGGGACCGGGGCGCGGCGGTCGCCGTCTACCGGTACGGGCAGAAGGTCGTCGACCTGTGGGGCGGCACCAGGGACGTCGACGGTACGACTCCCTGGGAGCGCGGCACCGCCCAGGTCGTGCGCTCGGCGACGAAGGGGGTCGCGGCGGCCGTGCTCCTGCTGCTGCACCAGCGCGGGCAGCTGGACCTGGACGCGCCGGTGGGGCACTACTGGCCGGAGTTCAAGGCGCAGGGCAAGGAGCGGGTGCTGGTCCGGCACGTGCTGAACCACCGGGCCGGGCTGCCGGTCCTCGACCGGCCGCTCACCCCGCAGGAGGCCCTCGACCCGTTGCGGGGCCCGGCGGCGGTCGCGGCGCAGGCCCCGGCCTGGGAGCCCGGCACCGACCACGGCTACCACGCGCTCACCTACGGCTGGCTGCTCGACGAACTGGTGCGGCGCGTCACCGGGCAGGGCACCGGGGAGTGGCTGGCCTCGCAGGTCACCGGCCCGCTGGGCGTGGACCTCTGGCTGGGCCTGCCGGAGTCGGAGGCCGGCCGGGTCGGGCGCGTGGGCCGCGTCGAGGGGGCCGAGCCGACCGGGGGTCTGCGGGCCCGCCCGAAGCGCTCGGTCACCGAGGCCTACGAGGACCCGGCCTCCCTGACGCGCCGGGCGTTCGCCGCGATCTCCCCGTTCCCGGACCAGAACGACCCCGCCTACCGCGCGTCCGCCCTCCCGGCGACGAACGCCATGGCGACGGCGGACGGACTGGCCCGCTTCTACGCGACCCTGATCGGCGACACGGCCGGCGCCGCGCGCCTCTTCACGCCGGAGACGGTGGAACTGGCCCGGGCCGAGGAGTCGGCGGGCCCCGACCGGATCCTGGTGGTCGGCACCCGCTTCGGCCTCGGCTACATGCTGCACGGCAGCGCCTCGCCGCTCCTCACCCCGGGCTCCTTCGGCCATCCGGGCCGCGGCGGCGCCCTCGGCTTCGCCGACCCGGAGACGGGGATCGCCTTCGGCTACGTCACCAACGGCTTCCGCAAGACGGTGACGGCGGACCCACGGGCGCAGGGGCTGGTGCGGGCGGTGCGGGGCGTGCTGGAGCTGTAGGGCCTCTGTGACGCGTGCGGGCCCGATGGGCCCTGAGGCCGCTAGACGTGGATGGGGTGAGAGGTCCGGCCGGACGCCTGGTCGATCTCCTCATGGGCCTTGGTCAGCAACGCCATGGCGAGTTCGTTGAGCGCCCGGGCCCCGGCGATCTCCTCCCCGACCCGCGGCTGATTCGGGTCGGTCCGGTGCCGGCTGGCGTGCCCGTGCGCCCGCACCTCGCTGCCGTCGGGAAGGCGGACCATCGCGGCCGCCTTCGTGTGCTGTTCGTCCTCCGTGAACTCCATCTCGACGTGCCACCCCACGGTGGTGTGCATCATGACGATCACCTCCGGAACGCTTAGTTCCAGGGTGCTCCTCGCACGGGCCGGACGCACCCGCCCGACGGGCCCCTATCCGGCGTGCAGCATCAGCCCGATCCCGACGACCAGCAGCCCGGCCGCCGCGATCCTCGGCGCCCCGAACCGCTCCTTGAAGAACACGGCCCCGATCGCCGCGCCGACGATGATCGACGACTCGCGCAGGGCCGCGATGGGGGCGAGTTCGGCCCTGGTCTGCGCCCACAGCACGAGGGCGTAGGCGGCGACGGACAGCGCCGCGCCGAGCAGCCCGACCCCGGCGAACGGCCGCAGCAGGGCGAGGGTCCTCCCGCGCCAGTGCCACGCGGCGTACGCCGGGATGACGACCCCCTGGACCGACATCAGCCAGGCGATGTACCCGAGGGAGGACCCGGAGGCCCGCACGCCCAGCCCGTCGACGACGGTGTACACCGCTATGGTCAGCCCGGTCGCCAGGGCCGCGCCGATCGCCGCCCAGTCGGGCCGCCGCCCGCGCAGTCCCCACAGGGCGACGCCGGTCAGCCCCGCGCACGACAGGGCGATCCCGGCGGCGGCCCACCCGTCGGGCACCTCGTGTGCGAAGAGGGCGGCGAGCGCCGTCACGACGAGGGGCGCGGTGCCCCGGGCGATGGGGTAGGCCTGTCCGAAGTCGCCCAGCCGGAAGGACTTCATCAGCAGGGCGTAGTAGGCGATGTGGACGGCGGCGGAGGCGAGCAGATACGGCCAGGCCGCGGCCGCCGGGAACGCCACGAAGGGTGCCAGGGCCAGCCCGATCAGGGCGCCGCCGCCCGAGATCAGCGCGAACCCGGCCAGCTTGTCGGTGATCTTGTGGGCGATGGCGTTCCAGCTGGCGTGGGTGACGGCGGCGAGCAGGACGGCGGCGGTGACCAGAGGGGTCACGGGGTGTGCTCGCGCACGTCCACCAGGGTGCCGTCGGCGTGGGCGACGAGGTCTTCGGGGGCGATGGGGAACACGGCGTACGGCGTCCCGGCCGCGGCCCAGACGACGTCGTGCTCCAGCAGCGAGCGGTCGGCGAGCACGCGGGTCCTGGTCTTGTGCCCGAAGGGCGGCACGCCGCCGATGGCGTACCCGGTGGTCTCCCGGACGACGTCCACCTTGGCCCGGGTGACCTTGTCGGCGCCGAGTTCCTTGCGGACGAGCTCCAGGTCGACCCGGGAGGCTCCGTCCATGAGCACCAGCACCGGAACGCCTCCCCCAAGCTCTCGACTTCGCTCGAGCAGGGGGGACCCCCATGCGGCGAAGATCAGCGACTTGCAGATCTGGCTCAGCTCGCACCCGACCGCGGCAGCGGCCTCGGCAGCGGTACGGGTGGCGTCCGGAAACCGGCGGACCTGCTCCACGAGATGTCCGAGCCCGAGCTCCCGCAGGGCCTCGGCGAAACGGGGATGGGCTCCGGAACCTTCGGCGTCAGTGGCGGCTGTCGTCGTCATGCCCTGCACGCTAGCGGTCCGTGTACGGGACACGCGAGGCCGTTTCAGCTGGTGGTGTCCTCCTGCCGGACGTCCGCGAACTCCCACCAGGCGAGCGGCAGCCAGTCGCCGTCGACGAAGCCGTCGACGGATCCGCCGTTGCCCTGGATGGCCACGCGGGTCCCGACCGGGTAGGTGGTGCCGGACAGTCCGGAGACCGCCACGAGGAGAGTGCCGATACGACGCGACAATGCCCTGCTTCCTTTCTCTTCTGGGTGCAAATCATCTCATCATGCACCAGCCTGGTATATGAGCTACGGCACAGACGGAGGTGCTTGACTATGAGGGCTGTCGTATACAAGGGGCCCTTCGAGGTAGCGATCGAGCAAGTGGAGGATCCACGCATTCAGCACCCGAACGATGTGCTCGTCCGGGTGACGTCAACGGCCATCTGCGGCTCCGACCTGCACATGTACGAGGGCCGCACGGCCGCGGAGCCGGGCATCGTGTTCGGCCACGAGAACCTCGGGGTGATCGAGGACACAGGAGAGGGGGTCACCACCCTCAGCAAGGGCGACCGTGTGGTCATGCCGTTCAATGTGGCCTGCGGGTTCTGCAAGAACTGTTCGGCGGGCTTCACGGGCTTCTGCCTCACGGTGAACCCGGGCTTCGCCGGCGGCGCCTACGGCTACGTCGCCATGGGGCCCTACACCGGAGGCCAGGCGGAGTACGTACGGGTCCCGTACGCCGACTTCAACTGCCTCAAGCTCCCGGAGGGCACCGAGAAGGAGACCGATTTCGTCCTGCTCGCGGACATCTTCCCGACGGGCTACCACGGCAACGAACTGGCCGACGTGCGCCCCGGTGACTCGGTCGCCGTGTACGGCGCCGGTCCGGTCGGGCTGATGGCCGCCTACTCCGCGATGCTGCGCGGTGCGAGCAAGGTGTTCGTGGTCGACCGGGTGGCGGAACGCCTCCAGAAGGCCCGGGAGATCGGCGCGATCCCGATCGACTTCACCCAGGGCAGCCCGGCCGAGCAGATCAAGGAGCAGACCGGCGGCGAAGGGACCGACAAGGGCGTCGACGCCGTGGGCTACCAGGCCCAGGCGCAGGGCGAGGACCGTGAGGAACCGGCGATCGTGCTGAACTCCCTGGTCGACACGGTCCGGCCGACGGGCGCACTCGGAGTGCCCGGCCTGTACGTCCCGAGCGACCCGGGCGGCCCGGACGAGCAGTCCAAGAAGGGCATGCTGATGGTCGCCGTCGGACGCCTCTTCGAGAAGGGGCTCCGCATGGGCACCGGGCAGTGCAACGTCAAGCGGTACAACCGCCACCTGCGGGACATGATCATCGAGGATCGCGCGAAGCCCAGCTTCGTCGTCTCGCACGAACTGCCGCTCGACCAGGCTTCGTCGGCCTACGAGAAGTTCGACAAGCGCGTCGAGGGCTACACCAAGGTGGTCCTCCACCCGCAGGCAGCCTAGGAACCACGGCCAGGGCCGCTCGTCGTCAGCGAAGACGGGCGGCCCCGGCCGTCACTCGGTGACGTACGTCAGAAACGACGCCCACGCGGTGGAGGCGACCGTGACGTGGGGAGTGCCCGGGGTCTTGGAGTCGCGGATGTGGATCGTGGCGGGGGTGTGGGCGACCTCTACGCAGTCACCGGGGTCAGGTCCGCTGCTGTAGCTGCTCTTGACCCAATGGAGTTCCGTGGCGCTCATAGTCTCCCCAGCGCTTGCTCAATGAAGGCCAGCGACTCCCTCGGAGAGAGAGCCTGCGCCCGGATCATCCCATAGCGCAGTTCAAGAACCCTGAGGTCCCGAGGGCTTGAGACGGGACGGCCGTTGAACGCACCGTCAGAACGCCCGACCCCCGTGCCGTCCGAGAACCTCAGCACTTCGATCAGCCCGTGCATACCGGCATGCTCCTCACGATCAGTCGGCATCACTTGGAGCGAGATGGTCCGCAACTCTCCTACCTCCAGCAGGTGTTCGAGTTGTCGGCGCAACACCATCTTGCCTCCGAGAGGGCGTTCCAGCGTCACCTGTTCCTGGACGAAACTCAAAGCCGGAGCAGGGTCCCGATCGAACACGGATTTTCGAGCCATTCGTGCTGCGACTGCGCGTTCCACCACGTCTCGCGAGAGCGCGGGGAGTCGGTTCTCGAACATCACCTCCGCGTACTCGGGCGTCTGCAACAGACCGTGGACGTGATGCGTGGTGTAGAGCAGCATCTCAACCGCCCTCTCCTCCAACTGCGCCAGTTCTCGAGCCCTCTTCGGATACCGAGCCCTCTCCATGTCCTTCATGAACGCCCTCAGATGCCCCTGGGCGTTCAGTACCTGGTCCGCCCTGTCCAAGTACTCCGGCCGGGGAATCCGCGCCCCGCGCTCCATCTTGCGGATCATGTCCTCGCCGTAGCCGAGCACCTCGCCCAGCTCGGCGACCCGCAGGCCCGCCGCCTCCCGGCATACCTTCAGCAGCTTGCCCACCGCTTGGACCAGCGGCTCGATCTCGTCGCCCGGCTCGACGTCCCAGCCGGCCTCGTCCACAGCCTCGTTCATGCCCCACCTCCATCGCGCAGCCGTACCCGTACAACGCCCGGGACAGCCGAGACAGCACGAGACAAACGCCGGACAGTAGTGATACGCACACCCGCTGTCGCCGGTCACTGTGCGCGGACTCCGCCACGCTGAGTCACATGGACCAGGAGACCACCATCCGCAACCTCAGCCTGCTGCTCTCCCCCACGCCCCGGGGAGCCCGGCTCGCCCGTCTCCTCGCCACGGAGCAACTCCGCGCGTGGGGACTGCCCTTGAGCCCTGCCGAGCAGATCGTCGCCGAGCTCGCGACCAACGCGGCCACCCACGGGCGCGTACCCGGCCGGGACTTCCGGCTGACGCTCTACGTCGTCGGCGGCACCCTCCGTATCGAGGTCACGGACACGCGCGGCGACCGGCTCCCCCGCCTCACGCGGCCGGCCCCGGACGCCACCAGCGGCCGGGGCCTCCTCGTCGTGGCCGCCCTCGCCGGCCGCTGGGGGGTGACACCGGGTCCGCACCCGCGCAAGACGGTGTGGGCCGAAGTCGACGTGCCCGGGTGAAAGGCCGGTGAGGGCGCTCCGTCCCCACGGTGCCCTCACCGGCCGGTCTCTCGCGAGCTGTCAGACGCGGACCAGTTCCCTGTCTCCGTCGTCGCCGGAGGCGGCGCGCAGGCCCTCGCCCTCCACGTCGACGTTGGGCAGCGCGCGGTCGAGCCACTTCGGGAGCCACCAGGCCTTGCGGCCGAGGAGGGCCAGGACGGCCGGGACGATGGCCATGCGGACGATGAACGCGTCGAAGAAGACCGCGATCGCGAGGCCGAAGCCGATCATCTTGACCATCGACTCGGACGAGCCGATGAAGCCGGCGAAGACCGCCATCATGATGACCGCGGCGGCGGTGACGACCCGCGCGCCGTGCCGGAACCCGGTGACCACGGCCTGCGCGGGCTTCTCACCGTGGACGTAGGCCTCCCGCATCCGGGTCACGAGGAACACCTCGTAGTCCATCGCCAGGCCGAAGACCACACCGACCATGAAGATCGGCATCATCGACATGACGGGCCCGGTCTGCTCGACGCCCATCAGGCCGGACAGCCAGCCCCACTGGAAGACCGCGACGACCGCGCCGAGGGCCGCCATCACCGACAGCAGGAAGCCGAGGGCCGCCTTCAGCGGGACCAGGATCGAGCGGAAGACCACGATCAGCAGCAGGAAGGCCAGGCCGACGACCAGCACCAGATACGGCACCAGCGCGTCGTTGAGCTTGTCGCTGACGTCGATGTTCATCGCCGTGCTGCCGGTGACCAGGACGTTGGCGTCCGTGTCGGCCTTGATGTCCGCGCCCGCGTCCCGGATGCCGTGCACCAAGTTCTCCGTGGTGACGGAGGACGGCTGGGAGCCGGGGATGACGGTGATGGTGGCGGTGTCGCCGGCCTTGTTGGGCTGCGCCGGTGTGACCGTGACGACGTCCTTCAGGCCCTTGATCTCGTCGCCGGTCTCGGTGAAGACCGCCTTCGGGTCGTCGCTGTCCTTGGCGTCGACGACGACCATCAGCGGGCCGTTGAAGCCCGGCCCGAAGCCCTCGGACAGCAGGTCGTAGGCGCGGCGCTGGGTGGTGGAGGTGGGCTGGGAGCCGTCGTCGGGCAGGCCCAGTTCGAGGGAGGCCGCCGGGACGGCCGCCGCGCCGAGGCCGATGACGCCGAGGAGCAGGACCGCGAGCGGGCGGCGGACGACGAAGCTCGCCCAGCGGGTGCCCAGGTTCGGCTTGGCGGACCTGGCCGGCTCGGCCGCCTTGTCCTGTGCCTTCGACCGGCCGAGGAGCTTGCCCTTCTCCCCCATCGGCCTCACCTTGCGGCCCGCGTAGCCGAGCAGGGCCGGGATCATCGTCAGGGCGATCAGCACCGCGATGGCCACCGTGCCCGCCGCCGCGATGCCCATCTTCGTGAGCATCGGGATGTTGACGACGGACAGGCCCACCAGGGCGATCACCACGGTCAGACCCGCGAAGACCACCGCGGAGCCCGCCGTGCCGACGGCCCGGCCCGCCGCCTCCTCGCGCTCACGGCCCTCGGCCAGTTCGGCGCGGTAGCGGGAGACGATGAACAGCGCGTAGTCGATGCCGACGGCCAGGCCGATCATCATCGCGAGGGTGGAGGTGGTCGAGCCCAGGTCCAGCGCACTGGCCAGGCCCGTGATCGCGGAGACGCCGATACCCACGCCGATGAGCGCCGTCAGCAGCGGCAGACCGGCCGCGACCAGCGAGCCGAAGGTGATGACCAGGACGACCGCGGCGACCGCGATGCCGATGACCTCGCTGGAGCCGGTGTGCGGCACGGCCTGGAGGGCGTCGCCGCCGATCTCGACGGTCAGCCCGGCCTTCCGCGCGTCCTGTGCGCTGTCCTTGAGGGCGTCCTTCGCGGCGTCGTCCAGCTCCATGCCGGAGACCTTGTACGACACCTGCGCGTACGCGATCGTGCCGTCCTTGCTGACGGCCTTCGCCTGGTACGGGTCGGTGACGCGGACGACCTCGGAGCCGTCGGACAGCTCCTTCACCGTGTCCTGGACCGTCGCCTTGTTGCCGGGGTCGGTCATCTTCTCGCCGCTCGGCGCCTTGAAGACGACGCGTGCGGTGGCCCCGTCGGCGCTGGTGCCCGGGAAGCGCTGCTCCAGCAGGTCGAAGGCCTTCTGCGCCTCGGTGCCGGGGATGGAGAACGAGCTGTTGCCCGCGGCGGGGGCACTGGCCGCGCCGACACCGGCGAGGGTCAGCAGGGCCACCCATATCAGGGCGACGAGGTGCCGCCGCCGGAACGAGAGCCGGCCGAGTTTGTAGAGGAATGTGGCCACGAGGGCCCTCCCGGTCAGTCGTGGGGTGTTCAGGGCAGGGGTGATCAGCCCGACGACGTGAGCGGAGACGTCAGGTAGGGGCTAGCTGGGGACTAGTCGGTGGTGGATACGCCGAGGGCGGGGAGGACCACGGCGTCGATGTACGAGGTGAGGAAGGCCTGTGTCGGCGGCTGGTCGTCGATCAGCGTGCGGGTGGCGAAGGCACCCACGAGCATGTGCACGACGAAGTCCAGTGCCGGGCAGTCGGCGCGGGTCTCGCCGCGGTCGACGGCCCGCTGCACCACCCGTCGGAACTCCTCCATCTCCGGCTCGATGAGCAGTTCCTTGAAGGCCTGGAGAAGATCCGGGTTGGCGTGCACCGCCATGAACAGGCCCCGCATCAGCGCGGCGTTCTGCTGCATGGAGCAGTCGTCCTCACGCGAGGTGAGGGCATGGAGGTCGCCCCGCAGAGACCCGGTGTCGACGTCGGCGACGCTGCCCGGCTTGTTGTGCCGGATCGCCTTCGCCACCAGCTCCGGCTTGCCGCCCCACTGGCGGTAGAGCGTGGCCTTGCTGGAGCGGGTGCGGGCTGCCACGGCGTCCATGGTGAGGGCGTCGTAGCCGACTTCCCGGAGCAGGTCGAGCACGGCCGCGTAGAGCTCGGCCTCACGCTCGGGGGTGATCCGACTGCGACGCGCGGCGGCGACCTCAGCCATCTCTCTCACCTGCCTACTTCCGAACGACACGGTTTCGTACGCCACCAAGGTAGCGCAGCCCCTCATGGAAACGAAACCGTTTCGTACGTGTGCTGGGTCACGGCCGTTGTTTTGCCTTGACTTGCCCAGGTCCGTCCCCCGGCAAAGCATGAGGACGTGACCGGCGCCATGGGCAGGCTGTGGCTGCACGGCGAACGGCTGCTGGAGGGCCTCGGCGGCCACCTGCACTCCCCCATGTTCGTCGGCGACCGCATCGCGTTCCTCTCCGACCACGAGGGCGTCGCCAACCTCTACTCCTGCGCCCACGACGGCTCCGGCCTGCGCCGCCACACCGACCACGACGCCTTCTACGCCCGGCACGCCGCCAGCGACGGCACCCGCATCGTCTACCAGTGCGCGGGCGACCTGTGGATCGTCGACGACCTGTCCCCGGACTCCGTACCGCGCCGGCTGGACGTACGACTGAGCGGACCACGGGCGGGGCGGCGCCCCTACCAGGTGGCCGCGTCCCGGCACGTCGACGGGCTCTCGGTCGCGGTGGAGCTTGCGCTCGGGCCGCTGGAGAGCAACCCGCCCGCGACACCGCCGACCTACAGCGACGTACCGGACCGCTCCCGCCCGAAGTTGCCGCCCAGGACGTGAACGTCTGTGCGGCGCAAGGGGAAAGGGGCGCCCCGCTCAGGGGAGCCCCTTCCCTTCGGCACGCAACGTCAGGCGTCGTAGTCCTGGTCGAAGCGGTCCTCCTGGTCACGCTCACGCTCACGGTCGCGCTGCGGCTCGGAGCGCTCACGGTCGCGCTGCGGCTGCGAGGGGTCCATCTCCTCGTCGCGCCGGCGACCGCGGCCCTGCACCTGCTCGCGAGCCTGGTCCGCCTTCTGGCGAGCCTGGTTCTGCCACTGCTCGGACTTCTCCTGGAACTGGTCCTTCATACCCATGTGGGTTCACTCCCGTTGGGGGTGAGGGGATCTGGCTCGATCAGATTCACACGGGCCGTGACGCTGCGCACGTCGATCACTTACGGAGCGTAGTCCGCTGCTGCTCGTCGGCCGCTCCACCGGCTCCGACCAGGCCGGTGCGCATGCCCGTCAGCCGGTCCGCGAACCGCCGCATCTCGCGCTGGCCGACCGTCCCGATGACCCCGGGCAGATAGCCGCGCACGCCCTGCATGCCGCGCAGCCACCACTGCCCGTACACATGGCTCGACCGGCGCTCGATCCCCTCCACCAGCCGGTCCACGGCAGGCCCCAGCGGATACGTCTTGTTGGACGGCCAGGGCAGCCGCTGCCTCAACTCCCGCATGACGTCGTCCTGATCGGCCCCGCGCACCATGTCGGTGTCGGTCCACGACAGATACCCGACACCCACCTTCACGCCCCGGTGCCCGACCTCGGCCCGCAGGCTGTGCGCGTACGCCTCCACGCCCGACTTGGACGCGCAGTACGCGGTCATCATCGGCGCCGGGGTGATCGCGGCGAGGGAGGCGATCTGCAGCAGATAGCCCCGGCTCTCCGTCAGCAGCGGCAGGAAGGCGCGGCCGGTCACCGCCGAGCCGATCAGGTTGACCTCGATCACCCGGCGCCAGGACTCCGGATCGGAGTCGGCGAACGGACCGCCGGTGGCGACACCGGCGTTGGCGACGACGATGTCGGCCCGGCCGAAGCGCTCCTTGACCTCGCCCGCGACCCGGGCCATCGCCTCGTGGTCGGTGACGTCGGCGTGCCAGTGGTCGGTGTCGCTGTGCAGCCGCCCGGAGACCTGCTTGAGCGCGTCCGGCTCCAGGCCGACCAGCGCCACCTTCACGCCCCGTGCGGAGAGCTTGCGGGCCAGCAACTCCCCGACGCCGCGCGCCGCCCCGGTCACGACGGCGACCTTGCCTTCGAGGCTCACCCTGCTCATGCGCTCTCCTCGGATACGACCTGGATGTGTGTGTGGACGAGGTCCCGGATGGTGCCGGTGACCAGTTCGGGCGCCTCGACGGGCGTCATGTGGCCGATGCCGGGCAGTTCCACGGTCCCGGCGCAGTGCGGCAGCGCCGCGGCCAGGGCCCGGGCCTGCACCGGCGGTGTCAGCCGGTCCGCCGTACCGACGATCACGGCCGCGGGGACGTCCAGCTCCCGCACGCCGTGGTCGAGGTCGAGCAGATCCAGCACCTGCGACCAGGAGTGGCGGACCTTGCGGGGGCAGGCGTGCACGATCCGGGCGCACGCCTCGATCATGTGCGGGGCCGAACCGGGGCCCAACGTGCCGTACTTGAGGATCCGGCGGGCCAGCGGCGTGACCGGCCCGAGCGGGACGCGGGAGCCGAGGATCCGCCGGGTCAGCCAGGTCCGTACCCGCCCCGCCCGCATGGGCAGGACGGTGGAGGCGGCGACCAGCTCCGAACTGCCCGTGCTGCACAGCAGGACGGCGGCCGCGTGTGCCCGGAAGGCGGCTCTGCCGGAGGCCGCCATGATGGTCATCCCGCCCATGGAATGTCCGGCGATCACGGCCTCTTCGCCGGGCTCGAGGGTGGCTTCGAGGACGGCTTCCAGATCGTCGGCGAGTGCGTCGGCGCTGCACGCGGGGCTCGCGGGGCTGCGTCCGTGGCCGCGCTGGTCGTAGGCGATGACCCGGTGGTCGGCCGCCAGGTCGCGGATCTGCGCCGCCCAGAAGGCGGTGGAGCAGGTCCAGCCGTGGGCGAGGACGACGGCGGGGGCGCCCTCGGGTCCGTGCACCTCCACGTGCAGCCGGGCGCCGTCGGCGGAGACGGCGGTCAGTTCACGCGCCGGGGAGGGCGGGGCGTAGGGCCCGGAGTCGACGTGCAGGAGGCGGCTCACGCTTCCACCCCGGCCTTCTCCTGCGCGGTGCCCTTCCTCGCCACGGGAGCCCGCAGGACGTCGTACTCGGCGAGGTCGACGCGCCGCGTAGCCCGCCGGAACTCGCCGGTCGTGCCGGGCCAGATGGTGGTGTTGCGGCCGCTCGCGTCGAGGTACCAGCTGGTGCAGCCGCCGGTGTTCCACACCGTGCGCTTCATGCGCTCCTGCACCCGGTGGTTCCAGGCGCGCACGGCGTCCGGGCGGGCGTCGAGGGCGACCCGGCCGCCGAGGACGTCGAGCTGACGGACGTAGTCGGCGAGGTAGTTCAGCTGGGACTCGATCATGAGGATCATCGAGGAGTTCCCGAGGCCGGTGTTGGGCCCGATCACCGTCATCCAGTTGGGGAAGCCGGCCGCGGAGGCGCCGCGCAGGGCCTCCATGCCGCCCTTCCAGGACTCGGCGAGGGTCCGCCCGTCGGCGCCCACGACCCGCTCGGCGATGGGCATGTCGGTGACGTGGAAGCCGGTACCGAAGACGATCGCGTCGACCTCGGCCTCGCTGCCGTCGGCGGCGACCAGGGTCGAGCCGCGCACCTCGGCGAGGCCGCTGGCGACGACGTCCACGTTGGGCTGCGCGATCGCCGGGTAGTACGCGCTGGACAGCAGGATCCGCTTGCAGCCGATGCGGTAGTCCGGGGTGAGCTTCGCCCGCAGGTCCGGGTCCTTGATGGAGCGGGCCATGTTGCGCCGGGCCAGCTGCTCGACGAAACCGAGCTCGTTCGGGCGCTTGGTGAACGCCTGGACCTGCAACTCCCGGATGCCCCACAGCAGTCCGCGCCGGACCTGCGAGGTGAAGGGCAGCTGCCGGTGGACCCACCGCTCGGCGCCGCTGATGGCCCGGTCGATGCGGGGCATCACCCACGGCGGGGTGCGCTGGAAGAGGGTGAGCCGGGAGACGTCGGGCTGGATGGACGGCACGATCTGGATGGCCGAGGCGCCGGTGCCCACCATGGCGACGCGCTTGCCGCGCAGGTCGGCGTCGTGGTCCCAGCGGGCGGAGTGGAACACCTTGCCCGAGAAGGATTCCAGGCCGGGGATGTCCGGCACCTTCGGGTCGGACAGCGGGCCGGTCGCCGACACGACGAGGTCCGCCGACAGGCTCCCGCTGCTGGTCTCGATGTCCCAGCACAGCCGCTCGCCGTCCCAGGCCATCCGCTTCACCTCGGAGTCGAAGCGGATGTGCGGCCGCAGCCGGAACACGTCCGTCACATGCTCCAGATAGGCGCGGATGTGCTCGTGCCCCGAGAAGGTGCGCGGCCAGTCGGGGTTGGGCGCGAAGGAGAACGAGTACAGGTGGGACGGCACGTCACAGGCACACCCCGGGTAGCTGTTGTCCCGCCAGGTGCCGCCGACACTGCTCGCCCGCTCCAGGACGACGAAGTCGGTGACACCCTCCCGGCGCAGCCGCACGGCGGCCCCCAGCCCGCCGAACCCGGACCCGACCACCGCGACCCGCACATGCTCGTGTTCGCGCTCGCCCATGCCGACACCTCCAAACACCACGAGAACCATGCCAGTGAACACTGGCGCAATGGGAGCGTAGGGCAGCGACGTACTGATGGGTAGGGGCGGGGCCAGGAAAGTTACCCCTGGTACGCCTTAAGGTGCCCAGGTGGCCGAGAAGCGTGAATACCGCATGGAAGAGCTGGCCCGCCTCGCCGGGATCACGGTGCGCACCCTGCGCTTCTACCGCGAACGCAAACTGATCCCGCCACCCCGCCGCGAGGGCCGCATCGCCTGGTACGACGACCACCACCTGGCCCGGCTGCGCACGATCACGGCCCTGCTGGAGCGCGGCCACACCCTCAGCGGCATCGCGGAACTGGCCGAGGCCTTCGACCACGGCCGCGACGTCGGCGACCTGCTCGGCGTCGGCGGCCCCACCGAGGAGGAGCCGGTCCACCTCACCCCCGAGGAACTCGCCGACCACTTCGCGGGTGAGGCCACCCCGGAGAACCTCGCCGCCGCGATGGACCTCGGCTACCTCGGCACCGACGGCGAGGAGATCGTCCACATCAGCCGCCGCCTCCTCGACGTCTCCTCGGCCCTGGTCCACGAGGGCATCCCCCTCGCCGCGGTCCTCGCCGCGGCCCAACAGGTCCGCACCCACGCCGACGCCCTGGCCGAACTCTTCACCGACCTGGTCCTCGACCACGCCACCCCCGAAGACCTCCCCCGCCTACGCCCCCTGGCCCGCAGCGTGGTGGAGGCGGAACTGTCGCTGGCGCTGGACCGGAGGATGACCCGCCAGGGCTGACGTCCGAGTCCGGCACCTATGAGCCGCTCTCACCGTCCCCGTCATTCACCCGATCGAGGCATGTTCCGCGCAAAGGCCCACGAAACGGTGTTCGCACTCCGACAGTGGAGCGTCGACGTGCCAAAGCGTAGTCCTCAGCCATCACAACCGGTCTCGACTCCGGCCGAACACCCGCGAGCCCTGGGAGCCCTACGTCTCAGCTATCTGACCGAAGTGACCACGTCACCCGGCAGGCAGCGCACCACGATCCGGCTGTGCGCCCAACGCCTGGGCCTCACGCTGATCGCCGAAGCATCCGATCTCGAAGTGTCAGCACGCACGATGTCGCCCTTTGAGAGGCCGTCGCTGTCAGCCTGGCTGCGGCGCCCGGAGGAGTACGAAGCGATCGTGTGGTCGCATGTCGATCGCGCCGCACGCTCGGTGGCACACATGTCCGAGTTGATCGAGTGGAGCCGACAGCGTTCCAAGACGCTCATCTTCGGGATGCCCGAAGAACGTCAGCCGCTCGTGATCACACCGCATGCCGACAGCGACGCGATCCGCCATTGCATGAGGCCGGCCTACGCCGCAGAGCAGGAGACTCGCGCTGTCTCCGCTCGTCTCACAAGTGCTCACGAAGTATTGCGCGCCACGGGCCGATACGGCGGCGGCCTGGTGCCGTTCGGGTACAAGAAGGCACCGCACCCCTCCGGCACCGGGTGGTGCCTGGCTCCCGATCCGGAGACCGTGACCGTTGTCCGCGCGATCGTGGACCACGTCCACTCGGGACTGTCCCTCGTGGCCATTGCTCACAAACTCGAAACCGCAGGCGTCATGGTGCCGCGCGACCGTCACGCCCACCTACAGGGACGTCCCACGGGCGGGCGGCGCCACGGACGCGACTTCGAGAGATTCCGCTGGACAGCAGGCAGTCTGTGCAAGATCCTCCGCACCCCTGCGCTCATGGGTCACCGGGTACACAAGGGGGCGACTGTCCGTGACGCTGAGGGCTCACCCGTTCTGATCGGCCCCCCGCTACTCACCGAGGAGGAGTTCCAGGCGCTCCAGGCCACCCTCAATGCCCGCTCGAACGGCACCCATCCCAAGGGCCGCGAGACGTCGCTGCTCATCGGGGTCGCGCACTGCACCGGGTGTGCGGTGGCCGCATGTACTTCGCCACTCGGAAGGCGTATGCGTACGGCGACTACGTCTGCCGCGCTTCTGCCCGCGGCGCGACGTGCTCCGCTCCCGCTGCTATCCGCGCCAGCTGGCTCGACGAGTACACCGTCGACCGCTACCACGAGGCTTTCGCCACGGACGGTGAGGTGACTCGAGGGCAGCTCCTCAGGGACCGCGTTCGCGTCACAGTCGCCAAGGGACGGTCGGGCGGCGGACGGGAGCGACTGACCGGTCCCGATACCTCCGCCTGACCTTCACGATCGGCTCACGTCCCTGATCTGCCTCGCGGCGCCGGGGGTGCGCCGTGGTTCGGCGCACCCCCACCCGAGTCACATCTCGAAAACGGCCGTCACGGGAGCATGATCCGACCAACGTTCGTCATGGCTGGCGGCACGCTCCACAAACGCCTTGACAACCCTCTCCGCGAGCCCTGGGGTCGCGACGGCGAGATCGATCCTCCACCCCGTATCCCGATCGAAAGCCCGCCCCCGATACGACCACCACGAGTACGGCCCCTCCACCCCCGGATGCAGCGCCCGGACGACATCGACGTATCCGCCGTCGGCCGGGTCGAAGACCCGGGTCAGCCACTCCCGCTCCTCCGGCAGGAACCCGGAGCTCTTCTGGTTGCCGCGCCAGTTCTTCAGGTCGGCCTGCTGGTGGGCGATGTTCCAGTCGCCGCAGACGAGCACCTCGCGCCCCTCGGCGGCGGCACGCTCCCGCAGCCCCTTGAGGTAGGCGAGGAACTCGCCCATGAAGCGTTCCTTCTCGTCCTGCCGCACGGTGCCGACCTCGCCGGAGGGCAGGTAGAGGGAGGCGACGGTGACCCCCGGCAGATCCGCCTCCACGTACCGCCCGCTGCCGTCGAACTCTTCCGACCCGAAGCCGATCCGCACCCGGTCGGGCTCGCGGCGGCTGTACAGGGACACCCCGGCCCGTCCCTTGGCGGCGGCCGGCGCGTGCACCACATGCCATCCCTCGGGCGCACGGACGTGCTCCGGCAGCTGCTCCGGCTCGGCCCGCACCTCCTGGAGGCACAGCACATCGGCTTCGGTCTTAGCGAGCCACTCCACGAAGCCCTTCTTCGCGGCGGCACGCAGCCCGTTCACATTCACAGAGGTCACAGTGAGCACCCCGGCACGATACCGGCACACTGGACGAGGTCCAGTTCCGGATCGAATACGGTAGCGGCCATGCGCATACGCCGGGTCTCCTTCGACCACCCCGACGCCTTGAAGCTGAACGACCAGGTCCAGGCCGAGTACGCCGTCCGCTACGGCGACGACGGCGACGCCACGCCCATGGCCGCCGCCGACTTCGACCCGCCGAACGGCACCTACCTGATCGCGTACGACGAGGACGGCACCCCCGTCGCCTCGGGCGGCTGGCGCGCCCAGGACGCCAACGAGGAGGGCAACGTCGACGGCGACGCCGAGCTCAAGCGCATGTACGTGACGGACGGCATGCGCGGCCGGGGCCTCGCCCGCCGCATCCTGGCCGCCCTGGAGGAGGACGCCCGCACGGCGGGCCGCATCCGCATGGTCCTGGAGACCGGCAGCAAGCAGCCGGAGGCCATAGCCCTGTACACGTCCAGCGGCTACGAGCCGTGCGCCAAGTTCGGCTACTACCGCTTCCACGACGAGAGCCGCTGCTTCGCCAAGGACCTGCGGTCCGCCGGCTGACGGGGGCTCAGCGACCGCCTCGACTGTGGCCCGTGCCACCCGGCGCGGGCCGCCCTCGCCCCTCGCTCACCGATCAGGCCCTGAACACACGTCAGAGCCCGGTCGGTTTCCCGACCGGGCTCTGAGCTGCGTGGACCTGAGGGGATTTGAACCCCTGGCCCCCTCGATGCGAACGAGGTGCGCTACCGGACTGCGCCACAGGCCCTTGGGCACTAGAGCCCTCTTCCCGCACCTCCACCAGAAGCCGGCCAGACTGTGCGCTGCCGACCGTCCCGCGGTCCATGCCGTCTCTCTCTCCCGACG